>CAJKZL010000059.1 GCA_905204385.1 uncultured Odoribacter sp.
TTACGCTTTTCGGGGTTGTGCTGGCACCCGACGGAGGAGCTTTTCCCCTGCTGTCACGATCGGTGCGGCTGGGCATGGCTGCTGTTGTGGCTCCCGGGGATCAACCTTTTTCCTGGATCGCTTTGCTAGATTTGATAAGGGGTATGGAGTTTATCATCCGGCATCCGGAATTAAAGGGAGCGTTTAATTTCGTCTCTCCGGAGCGAATGACGAATGAAGCATTCGCCGGGGCGATGGCCGAGTATTACCGGGTAGGAAAAGTGAAGGTTCCGGAATTTGTTTTTCGTTTACTTTATGGAGAAGGGGCGTCCTTCTTGACACAGGGACAATGTGTGATTCCTGCAAAATTGATGGAAGCGGGATTTCGGTTTCGTTGTCCGTCCGTCGGGGATTTTTTTAAGCAATTATAGACCTGCACAGACAGGAAGAGCAATGCTTTTGAGTCGGATTTGTAGGTCTGATTAATTCTCGTTATCTTTGCGGCATATAATAAAAATGGTTATGAAAAATGTCCGAAAGGTGACGATGTGGATTGTCTGCCTGTTTGTTTGCGTGACTGCCTTTGCCGAGCCGAATGCCGGTCTGGAGGTTGAAGATATATTGGTTATCAATTCATTTACCGGATCTACCCCTTGGAGTAACAGCCTGATCAATCCGATTGTGAATATGGCTTCCCGGGATGAGCGGATCGGGGTTGTCACGGAGCATATTAATATGCTGATGTTGGAAGACGAGGCCGGTTTGGAAGAATTTACGAAAAATGTATTCAGGGATTTTTCGGACCGGACACCGAAAATGGCGGTGTTGATAGGGGAAGGAAGTTTTATTCTATGTGAGGATCTCGATCGCAGATGGCCGGGTATTCCGATGATTCTATGCGGTAAGCGGGACTATACCGGTCCCCGTGAGAAAATTTTGAGGAAACAGGCGCTTGCTCCGGATGAACGTATTCCGTTGCATTCCTTGCGCGAGCGGTATAATTTGACGATGCTGCCTATCCGGATTTATATGGAGGAGAGCTTGAATTTAATGAAGCGACTGATTCCGGGAATGAAGCGGGTGTTGTATATCGGGGATGAAACCTATATATGTCAGCAGAATGACTATGATCTTTCTGAGTTGGTTCATTCCCGGCATCCGGAGTTGTCTTATCGTTTTTTGTCGACCCGGGATCTGGATACGGACAGTTTGTTTTCCGTTTTGAACCGGGTGGACGTAAATACTACCGGTATTTTATTTTCCTCCTGGTTTCAGAAAAAGATGCTGAAGGATAATTCGCTGTTGTTTACTAACAGCCACCGGGTTATTGCTTCGTCTCCCGTGCCTTTATTTTCTTTTGAGAATATCGGGATCGAGGAAGAAGGAGGCATTGTCGGTGGGTTTATCTATGATAAAAAGAATTATATAGAGTATCTTTTGCAAACGATTCAGGAGGTTGCCGACGGACGTCCGGCCCGGGAGATTCCTTTTTATAATGTCTATGACGGGAGGCCTGTGTTCGATTATCATTCGCTTTTGAGCCGTGGCCTGGATCCGGGATTGTGTCCGCGAGGGACGCTGTTTTACAATCAGCCGCCTTCGTTTTGGGAAAGGAATAAATATACATTGGCGGGCATTTCGGGACTGGTGGTTTTATTGTTATTGAGTTTTCAATATCAGCGATTGAGGGTGTTGGAAAAGATAAAAAGGGCTCAGCAAAGGGAACTGGCTGTCAATACAAGATTTCAGGAACTGATTAACAATATGCCTATACTTTATATGTATGAAGAGCTTATTCTGGATAAAAATGGCAGGGTTGTGGAAACGAAGTTCCGGGACGTCAACCATTTCTTCGAACAGAAATTCATGACGAAAGAGCAAGTCGACGGCAAAGCGGGAAGTGAGTTATTTCCAGATTCGATGCCTGAATTTTTGCATTTTATGAACATAGCTCTTCATGAAAGGAGGTCTGTGACTTTTTCCTATTATTATAAAGATATCGATACGTTTTATAATGTGGTATTGAATGTCAGCAGAGACGGTCGCTATGTCGATGTGTTCTGTCTGGATGTAACGGAACTTCATCATGTGCAGGAGCAATTATCCGCCACTAATTCTAAACTGGCTATGGCCCTTGAAGTTGCTAATATCGTACCCTGGAAATGGGATTTGAAGAAGCAAACCATATTATGCGATGTCAACAGGCCGATCGAATTGAGCAGTCTTGAACACGAAGTGAAGGAAGACCAGCTCTCAGTGCCGGAAAGCCGGTATTTTTCCAAGATCCACCGGGAAGATTTGGAGAAAGTGAAACAAGCTTACCGGGATCTGATCGAGTGACGGACGAATATAGTGAAGGAGGAATACCGCGTGGTGAATAAAGTCAAAGGTCATTATCAGACCGATTGGGTAGAGGCGCAGGCAGCCGTAGAAAGCCGGGATGAGAAAGGGGAGCCTTTGACGCTGGTGGGTTCTTCGCTGGTCATTACCGAAAGGAAAAGGGTAGAAGCCGAATTGATGTCGGCCAAGGAACGTGCGGAGGAGTCCAATCGTCTGAAGTCTGCTTTTTTAGCCAATATGAGTCATGAAATCCGTACGCCCTTGAATGCCATCGTAGGATTTTCGGGTATTCTGGCTGCGACGGAAGAAGAACAGGAGAAGAAGGAATATATCAGCATCATCGAGAATAATAACGATTTGTTGCTGCAATTGATCAGCGATATTCTCGACCTTTCGAAAATCGAGGCAGGCACGATGGAGTTTGTCTATTCCGATTTTGAGTTGAACGGTGTGATGAGGGAATTGGAGAATTCCCTTCGGCTAAGATTGGATCCGAACAAGCCGGTTACGTTGCATTTCGAACCGGGCTTGCCGGAATGTTTCGTGCATCTGGAGCGAAACCGTTTATCGCAGTTGGTGATCAATCTGGTGACTAATGCGATTAAATTTACGGACAAAGGGAGTATACGTTTCGGATATGACGTCCGGGAGGATAAATAGTTATTTTTTTATGTTGCCGATACAGGGTGCGGTATTCCCCAGGAGCAGCAGGCTTCGGTCTTCGGACGGTTCGTCAAGCTGAACAGTTTTGCCCAGGGTACGGGACTCGGGCTATCCATTTGTCAGACATTGGTACAGCATATGAACGGGGAAATCGGGGTGGAGTCTGTGCCGGGAAAAGGGTCGACCTTCTGGTTTATCCTTCCTTTTGAAGATCCGAAGGGATGTCTTATGCCGGCCGAAAAAATCGAACCGATACGGTTGGAGAAAAGAACGTTGACGATTTTGGTAGCGGAGGACAATGATAGCAATTATAAGCTGATAGAGTCGATACTCCGCAAGGATTATCATCTTTTGCATGCCTGGAACGGCCGTGAGGCGGTGGAGATGTACCGGCAGTTCGAACCCCAGTTGGTGCTGATGGACATCAATATGCCGGTGATGGATGGTTATGAAGCTACCCGGGAAATACGAAAGTTGTCTACGCGTGTTCCCATTATCGCCGTGACAGCTTTTGCCTATGCTTCGGATGAGCAGAAAGTAATGGATCACGGTTTTGATGCTTATATGTCGAAGCCGATCAATGCCGGGCAGTTGCGCACAAAGATCAGTTCCATCCTGCAGCGTCACATTGTTTTTATGTAGGTTTTCCGGTCTTTATTCGCACTCCAGAAATACGGAAAAACGGCTTCCTTTGCCTGGTTCCGATTGCAGGGCGATTTCGCCCTGGAGGTTTTCGATGATGACGCGGCAGATGGACAATCCGAGTCCGGTGCCTTGTGCAAATTCGTTTTGTTTGTAGAAACGGTTAAAAATCATTTTTTGCTGGATCTTCGGGATACCCATACCGCTGTCCTCGACGAATATTTCCACTTTCTTCTGTTCCTGCAGGTAGCGGTAGCCTAATTTGATGTATCCGTTTTTGGTAAATTTACAGGCATTGCTGATGAAGTTGGTCAAAACCTGCTTGAGCCTGTTTTTGTCAATATACACAACTACCGAATGAGAATCGCATTCCTGAATGAATTGCAGTTGTCCGGGTATCAGCATTTTATGGGTTTGGTAGACTTCTTCGATCAGGGATTGCAAGGGATGCCGGGCATATTCGAACGACATATACCCCGATTCTATCCTAGAGATTTCGAGTATGTCGTTGATCAGTTTCAGCAGCAGTTCGCTGTTGCTGTTGATGAGGTCTACGTATTGTTGTTGCTCTTCCTTGTCTATCGGTTCGCCTGACGCTAAGATGTTGGAGAATCCCACGATAGCGTTCAGGGGGGTGCGGATTTCATGGCTCATATTGGCCAGGAAAGATTGTTTCAATTCGGCTTGTTCGGCCAGTTCCCGGGCTTCGATCAGTTCTTTTTCCCTGTTTTTGTATTCTTCGATGTCCAGGATAAGGCCCGCGATGTTTTTTCCCTCATTGGCATCTTCGATAATGCTGTAGCGAAGTTCCCACCAACGATAGCCGTTTCCGTCGAAGTCGCATTGCAATTCGAGCCTGTTTTCTCCGGTTTCCGGATTTCCTTGCAGGAGTGTATTGCAGATGTGCCGATAGTGGGGATGGATATACCGGGAAAAATCCTTTATATCCATATGAGCCTGAGAGAGATGTTGGGCGTTGAGGAAATCTTTCTCGAAAATAAATGAATTTTTGTCTATTTTCCAGGCATAGGTATTGCTTCCCTTGATGGCCAGGGAAAGAAATTTCCGTTCGTCGGCCAGTTCGCGTTTCATCTGGAGTTTTTTTCTGGCTTCTGCGATGTAGAGAATGATCAGGATGAGAAACAGGAAAGTCAGGCCGCTTCCACTCCCCCAGACGATGATTTTCCATAGCGTCGGGTATTGAGCTTTGTAGGGGATATTGACGATTTTGAATTCTTTAGGGATGTCTTCGCTTTTCCGTCCTTCTTTTTGCATCACCGTCCAGTCGATCAGAAATTCCTTCCGGCTTATTCCGATGGGAATATTTTCCGGAGATTCGCCTTTAAGGAGGCGGACAGCAGTCTGTACCAGATCGCTGGCTTGGTTGGATAGCGGGGTCATATATCCTCCAAGGAAGCTGTATCCGCAGCCGAACATTTCATTGATAGCCGTAAAGCGGTTGCTGGTGGAAAAGCCTGCAATGGTTTCTGTGGTAAAGTCGAATTTGGTTTGCAGATAAGGAGAGGTGTTGTATTTGCTGAGGCTCCATAATATATTAACGCCATATAAAATGGAGTCCTGTATTTCCTGCCAATTTCTACCTGGATTGCGGATGGAAAATGCAGCCAGAACAAATTTACCGTTTTCTATTTCCTGATTGACTTCCTTGGTACTCAGGTGACAATCTACATTGGAAATGAAATCGCCTTCCTTCAGTTGTTCGTCTATGTCGACTCTGACTTTTCTATCGATAAAGGTGTAATCCAGAACAGTATGGGCGAATTTTTTCCCTGTCAGCTTTTTTATCATTTCCAGATTGGTGCGGAAATCTATTTTGTCCTGAAAACCGGTGATGTTAGGATAGTCTTTGAGGAGTGTCCAGTTTGGATAGTTTACTCCGGTGAAAACCAAAGGGGTAGTCCGGAGCAAAGGATGGTAGGTTTTGAGGGTGGAGTAGGTGGCCTGATCGTCGTTGAGCAGGATAATATCGGGTTGCCAGGGTGCGATGGAATCCAGTAAGTGCTTCATTCTGGCGATTTCATCCTTTTCATTATATCGTTCGCAATCCAGATAGAAGAATGAAAGGTCGGCTTTTACCCCTGATCGGCGGAAATTTTTCACGATCAAACGGTTATATTCTTTGTAGGCTGCGTAGTCGGGGGCATAGGAATGGATGACGAGCACCCGTTTTTGAGACTTTTGACAAGCGGTCAGCGATGCAATAGCTAGGAGGACAATGAAGGTATGGAGCAGGAATTTTTGCATATCAGTTGAAAATATAATGAAGCCCGATTTGTAATTGCCAGCAATTATCCGGAGACCGGTTTTCCATGAAGGTTTTATAAGGGAGGATCGTTTCTCCGTTTTCGGATATCGTCGACAGGGTATAAACGGGTTCCCCCTGTTCATTTACTCCGGTATAATGGAGTAGGTCGGCACCGTTGGAAGATGAAGCGCCTTTGGCCAGTCCCCAGGAATCGTTCAGGAGGTTTCCGATGTTGAGGATGTCAGCGCTTAACCGCAAGGTGTTGGCTTGTTTCCCGATTTTCAGTTTAAAATCCTGGGTGATTCTGACGTTGAAGCGGTGAAGCCAGGGCAGGTATGCACCATGTGCTTTGGCATATTCTCCTTTGTGTTTACGCAGATATTCATCCTGATCGATGAATTTCCAGAAAGCTTCCCGTTGTTCTTCTGCAGTAAAGGTTTTGTCGCCGGACTTTTTATCGGTGAAGTTCAGTTCTTCCCGGTTGCGGGGAATATAGATTAAATCGTAGCTTACGCCGTCGTTGTTCATATCTCCGTCGTAAAGGTAAGAGAAGGTTCCGGCTCTTTGTCCTTCGTAGAACAAAGAAAAAGAGGTCGATAGATGGCTTCGGGCATATGTGGTTGTGTAGCTAAGCTGAGCGATGATCCGGTGTGGGGAGGAGAGGTATTGTGCATTATGCAGGGTTTGATAATTAGGTCCCTGAACGGAAGGCTCTTGTTGCCAGGCTCCATCGATCTGGTTGCTCTTGTTGCTGGTGAGCGTTTTAGAGGCGGTGAAGGTATATGCGGCCATGACATGCAGGTTAGGTAAAGGGGTGAGATCGGCCGTGGCGTTGAAGTTGGCGCTGTAGCCTTTATGCCCGTTTGTCATGAGGATTGCATAGTTGATGTCTTGATCGATTCTTTTTTCGACTTTTCCGGGATAGAAATTCCGTTTGTCCGGTCCGGCAAAACGGGATATTTTAGTTTCATCGATGTTTTTGTCTTGCTGAACGATGGAATAGACATCCCGGATGAAAGTGCCTTCAAGGGTAAGAAGTGCAGGAAATGCAAAGGGCAGGCGGTAATCCAGAGCAAGCGAACTTTTCCATACTTGCGGCATTTTAAAATGACGGTCTATGGTGACGATACTATTCACTGCTCCTGGTTCGCGGGGGAAGCGGTCGGGAAACTGCGGTGCGATGTCGTTCAGTAGTTCGTGGGGGGAACGTATTCCTCCTTTCACTGCCGACAGCAAGGGATCCCCTTGACGGGTGGTAGAGGCCGTGGTTTGCAGCATACCGCTTCCTTCCTGCATTTTGGATAAGAAAATCAGTGGAAAACGTCCGGTGAACAACCCGGTACCTCCTCTCAGTTCAAGGGTTCGGTCGCCGGATAGGTCGACATGAAAGCCCAGGCGGGGAGAGAATATGGGAGTGATTTCGGGCCTGTAAGCGGTGCTGAGTTGTGTGACGTTGATTTTCATTCCTGCGATGGAAGGATTTTCGTAGCGATGGCTGATGTAGAAGGGAATATCCATTCGGATTCCGTAAAGCAGTTGCAGGCGGGGATGGATATTCCATTCATCCTGTAAGTAGAACGACAGTTGTTCGTAGTGTATCTCGGCCAGCGCATCTTGCCTGCCGGTTAAGGAATAAGTTAAAGCAAAAGCTACGGGAGCCTCCTTTTGGACAAAATCTTCATAACTGGCATAGCGGTAATAGCCAGCTCCGTAGCGCATGTAGCAATTGGATGCTTTCTGGGATTCGAAACTGAATCCGGCGGTGAGATCGTGTTCGGTTATGCTGAAGGAGAAATTGTCGGTGATGCTCCACACTTTTTCACTGATGCCATTGTGCCAGGCATGCTGATCGTAGCCCGCGTTCATAAAAGCGCGTTGGACGCCGGCTTCATCGGGTTTCAGGATGTCTACGGTAGGAAATTCCCCGTTGCATTTCCGTTTGTTGCCTTCGTTTAAGGTAAGGCTGAGGAGTAACTGATGATGTAGATTGGGCTTCAGCCGGCTGTTGAATTCTGCGGTCAAGGAGTTTACCTTGTCGATTTGTTGCCAGGTGGAATTGCGGAAAGTCATGGAGTATAAACTGACCGGATGTCCGGAAATGCCTAATGCCGGACCTACGACGTTCATATCTTTCCGGTTGTCGACGTGGTTATACCTGAGCATAAGTTTATGGTTGTCACTAATATTAAAATCCAATCGGGCCATCAGGCGATAAGAGTTATTGTTACCGTCGAAGTCCGTCCACGAACCGGTGTCGTAACCATACATTTGTTTGAGATCGGCGGAAAATCGGCTCATATCTTCGTCGGTTACCCTTGAAATTTTATCGGTTAATATTCCCTGTCCGTCGGTGGAGAGCGACCAGCGATGAATGGGCGCAGGCTGATGTTCGAATTCTCCGTTGACAAAGAAAAACAACTTATTTTTGACGAGAGGTCCTCCTAAAGACAGCCCGTAGACCGTACGGGCGTCTTTTTCTCTTTCGCCCAGATGATAATCTTTTACGGAATTGCCCCTCATGTTTTCATTTTTCAGGTAAGTATAGGCGCTGCCTTTAAAAGTATTGGTGCCGCTTTTTGTTTTTACGTTTACAGCACCTCCGATGAAATTGCTTTGTTTGACATCGTAAGGGGCTATGCCGATGCGGATTTCTTCGATGGCGTCAATGGAAATCGGATTGCCGCCTCCGGGAAGCATGCGACCGTCTAGCCCCATATTATTATTGAAGTTGGCACCGTCGACGCTGAAATTATTCATCCGCTGGTCTCTACCGGCAAAACCGCTTCCTAAGGCATAAGGGGAAAGCTTGACGAGGTCGGTGAGATTACGGCTGATATTGGGGAAAAGCTGTATTGCTGAGGAGGAGATCCGGGAGGAGGCACCTGTT
The DNA here is from genome assembly GCA_905204385.1 of uncultured Odoribacter sp. Next base: position 8,778 of record CAJKZL010000059.1, read on the forward strand.
TTGATGCTGGTGAGCGAGGAAGGATTGCTTTTTACTACCACTTCGTCCAGGAAAGTTGCAGGTTTCAGGGTGGCATTAAACAGATGAGTCTCTCCCAGTTGTAATTGGAGGTCGGTGCTGACCAGTCGTCGGTATCCTACATAAGAGATATAAATGTGGTAAGGGCCGCCCGGACGCATACCTTTGAGGTGATAATAGCCTTCTGCGTTGGTGAGTGTGCTGTATTGTGATCCGGAGGGAAGGTGGGTTGCAATGACCGTCGCTCCCGGCAATAATTGATCGTCGGCAGTTACCCGTCCGCTGAGGGAAGAGGTCGTTGCTTGTGGAAAACTAGGGATTCCAAAGAATAAAAGAATTACAAGCAAAAGAATTTTATTCCGGATAATAAGGTGCATGTCGTATCGGGATCATTTGAATGAAAGTTACAAATATGCAAAAGAATTATAAATTGACGAAATAATTAAAAAAGTTTATCGTTTTTTGTCGAACAGCGGGAAACGGTCGGGCATATCCTTAACTGAAGCCCTTTATCTACATAAACTATAAACTTATTTGATCTGCACTGTATCCGATTAATATTTAGGTGCTTTTGGGGCTCGGAGCCAGATTGTTTCGGAATACTGTGGGCCGAAAAAATCTTTTATTGTCTTTGCCGGTACGGGGGACGCTGAAAAGATGCTGTCGTTTGAAAGGATTTATGCCTGGAAAATGAGAGGTTGTGCATTTGTTTTATAACTTTGCGATTAAGTAGTGTTCTGAATGGTAACTGAATATTAATAATCCGATGAAAATCGATCATATAGCCCTTTATGTTGCTGATCTCGAGTCGACTAAGAATTTTTTCACCCTGTATTTCGGTGCTGCTTCCAACGAAATGTACCATAATCCCCGTACAGGCTTGAAAAGTTATTTCCTGACTTTTAAGGATGGCGGGAGGCTTGAAATTATGAATCGTCCCGAAGTGATCGCCGGGAAAAAGGGAACGGTGGCGGCAGGGTATAGCCATTTGGCTTTCAGTGTCGGCGATGAGGCGGAAGTAGACAAGCTGACAGCCCGCTTAGAGGAAGACGGATACGAAGTGTTGAGCGGACCTCGCCGCACGGGGGACGGGTTTTACGAAAGTTGTATTGCCGGACCCGAAGGCAATCAGATAGAGATTACCGTTTAGTGGTGTGAAGGATACGAAAGAAAGGAAATATACCGGAATTTTCCGGCTGTTTATTTAAGAAATGCTGAAATGTATAATGTAAAATCCAGAATAGCGGAAGAATTTATCGACGATGCAGAAATTCAGGAAACGCTGAAGTATGCCCGCGACCATAAAAATGACCGTTCTTTGATCGAAGCCCTGATCGAAAGGGCCCGGGATTGCAAAGGACTGAACCACCGGGAAGCCATGCTTTTGCTCGAATGTGAGGATCCGGAATTGATCGAACGGATGTTCCAGGTGGCGAAGGAGATTAAACAGCGGTTCTACGGCAACCGGATTGTCATGTTCGCTCCGCTTTATTTGTCTAATTATTGTGTAAACGGTTGCGTATATTGTCCTTATCATGCCCGCAACAAAACGATTGCCCGGCGCAAATTGTCACAGGATGAGATTCGTCAGGAAGTGATTGCATTGCAGGATATGGGGCACAAGCGGCTGGCTTTGGAGGCCGGGGAGCATCCGTCTATGAATCCCATCGAATATATTCTGGAGAGTATCGATACCATTTACTCCATTAAGCATAAAAACGGGGCTATCCGTCGCGTGAACGTGAATATTGCCGCTACAACGGTGGAGAATTACCGGAAGCTTCGGGATGCGGGCATAGGTACTTATATCCTTTTTCAGGAGACCTATCATAAGGCAAATTACGAGGCATTGCATCCTACCGGACCGAAAAGTAATTATGCTTATCACACGGAGGCGATGGACCGGGCGATGGAAGGGGGAATCGACGATGTGGGAATCGGTGTGTTGTATGGGTTGAATACCTATCGTTATGATTTTGTCGGCTTGTTGATGCATGCAGAGCATTTGGAGGCGGTTTTCGGAGTGGGGCCGCATACGATCAGTGTGCCGCGTTTGTGCAATGCGGACGATATAGATACAGGTGATTTTGCCAATACGGTGCCGGATGATATTTTCCGGCGCATCGTGGCTGTGATCCGGATTGCCGTTCCCTATACGGGGATGATCGTTTCTACCCGGGAATCGCAGGCTTCGCGTGAGAAGGTGCTGGATATCGGGGTGTCGCAAATCAGCGGCGGTTCGCATACCAGTGTGGGCGGTTATATCCACCGGGAAGAGTATGATGAGACGACGTCGCAGTTTGACGTTTCGGATCGCCGGACCTTGGATGAGGTGGTCGGGTGGTTGCTGGATCTGGGGTATATCCCGAGTTTTTGTACGGCCTGTTACCGGGAAGGAAGGACGGGAGATCGATTTATGTCTTTGGTGAAGTCGGGGCAGATTGCCAATTGTTGTCAACCCATTGCCTTGATGACGCTGAAAGAGTATCTGGAAGATTACGCTTCGCCTCTCACCCGCGAAAAAGGGGAGAAAATGATAGCGGCTGAAATGTCGAAGGTGCCTAATGAGAAGGTTCATAGCATAGCCCGTTGTAATCTCGCCCGGATTGCTAAGGGGGAACGGGATTTCCGGTTTTGAGGGGGAAATTTTGGATGAAATCCAATATTTTGATGAACGAGTAACGATGAACGGGCGGTTGCCG
>CAJKZL010000060.1 GCA_905204385.1 uncultured Odoribacter sp.
TTTTAGGTGGGGAAGATCCGGTACAACGGTTGATTTTTGCCAAACATTTACTTGCTGCTTCAGTGATGGCTGCTCCGGGGGCTGTGGTTTTCGCTAAAATGTTGGTACCCCAGACCCGGCAGGTGAATAATAATATTCAGATTTCTAAAAATAAGGTCGGTAAGAATATTTTGGATGCCATATCCAATGGGGCGGCCGAAGGGGTGAAATTGGCTGTCAATGTTGCCGGCATGTTGTTGGTATTTGTGGCTTTTATCGCTTTTGCCAATTATCTGTTTACTAAATTCGGAAGCTTGACCGGTTTGAATGATTGGGTGGCGCAAGTGACCGATGGGCGGAATTCCGCCTTGAATTTGCAGTTTATTCTGGGATATGCCATTTCTCCTTTGATGTGGCTGATCGGAATCGCTCCTCAGGATATGATACATGCCGGAAGTTTGCTGGGGCAAAAAATCATTATGACGGAATTCATCGGCTATGTGGATTTAGCCAGCTTAAAAGCTGCCGGGGCCTTTGCTCAGACGAAATCGATCATTATGTGTACTTATTTCCTTTGTGGTTTTGCGAATTTTGCCTCTATCGGCATTCAAATCGGCGGAATCGGTGGATTGACGCCTAAGAATAAATCTTTATTGGCGTCCTTCGGCATGCGCGCCTTGTTGGCAGGTACCCTGGCTTCCCTTTTATCCGCTACGGTCGTAGGTATGATTATCGGATAATAGGTGGTTGAATTTAACAGATATGAGATATTTTTGTAACAAAATAATGTTTTCTTTGGAAAAATAAAACGTTCGATATTTTTGGTCGATTCCGACTCAAAATATCGAACGTAAGTAACGATGAAAGATGAACGATGAACGAACGGTTGCCAAGGTATTCCGGGAACGGAAAACCTCACCGAAGACCAGTAGTAACGGGAATATTTTTAGGAGGAACGGATGATGAAAAGAAGGCGGAGAGAGAAATTCGGTTGATGAGGCAGATCGTTGTTTTTGGGCTCACAAACAACAAAAATAAAGGAACGTTTTTTTTTGAAAATGCTTTTGGAGCATGAATAACAATTTAATTCTTTTTTTATGAAAAAACTAAGACTAAGTAATTGGTTAATGGCTCTGTGTCTGCTGATGACAGCCGGATTTTGGAGTTGTAATGACGAAGATGTAGACGGTGAAGAACCTGTGTTGAGCGTAGATCCTACTGCTCTTTCTTTTGCATCTTCGGGAGATGAATTGACAAAAAGTTTCAACTTGATTTCCAACCGAGAATGGTCGGTTGAAGTGGTGGGAGAAGATCAGTCCTGGGTAAGTATCTCTGCCACAAAAGGAGAAGGAAATGCAACTTTGCAAGTTACTGTTCTGCCGAATGCAGAGGGGGAACGTTCGGTTAACCTTAAAATTACCTCAAGCATTAATACGGCTAGCGTAAGTATTGTTCAGGCGGCCGGAAATGGAAGTGTAGGAAAGCAAGTTATTTTGGATGAGAACATGGGTAATGAAAATGCCGTTCAGGAAAATAATAAATGGCCGAACGTAAGTGAGTATGCCGGTTGGAAAAAAGGAGGAAGCGGTGCGGAAAATGTAACTTATAAATCTTCCAATGCTACGGTAAGGGCAAATAGTTTTTCCAATGATTCGCGTTCTACTTCCGACTACTCCAAGAATGTGGCTACCGGAGGGAATAATATCCTGTTGAAGGGCGGCGCTACTATGGATGTTTGCGGCATTATGCTGACTGAATCTCAGACGAAATTGAGGCTGACATTCGGCATCGAGCGGAATGAATATGGCAATTATGATGCGCCTTATAAGACTGAGGAATTTACGGTTGCCTTAAGTGCTGACGGAAAGAAGTGGTCAGAACCGATTACCTATACCCGTTCGGATTATAGCTCCTGGGATTTGGCGACTGCTGATTTTACGCTATCGAAAGCTACCACAAAGCTGTATGTTCGTTTCAAAGCGGTTACGGTGGACGGACGTATCGACGAGATTACGCTGACTACCGTGGAGGGCGGACAAGTTGTCGATTTAGACCAAGCTTCCGGAGGTGGAGATGAAGAAAATGACGGAACCGTAGAAAATTATCCGACTCAAGTGGTATCCTCTTTCACAGATGTATTTGCAACTGCCGAGAATAATAAATTGTATGCTTCCAGCCAATGGGGATTTTATTCTAACGATAAGCAGTATGCTACTAATTCTGCTTACGGATGGCAGGGAAAGACATTTAACGAAGATAAGTACATTGCAGTGGCTCCGTTCAATTCCACTTTAACAGAAGTTGTGGCCTATGCCATTATGTCTCCCTTTGATGTGAAAGCGGCAGCCAATAAAACCTTGAGTTTCGACCTGGCGTGGTATTATAAGGATAATTATGACGATAGTAAGCTGGAAGTTGTGGCTTCGACGGATTTTGCCGGAAATGTGAAGACGGCGAATTGGAGCGTGGTAAAAGATTGTACTTTTGCTACGGATGCAGCCCTCAATAATTGGGTTTCTTTAACGGCCGACTTATCGGCTTATGCCAATAATAACAAAGTATATGTCGCTTTCCGGTATACCGGAAAGGCAAACACCTATCGCTTGGATAATGTAGCATTCGGTACAGAAATTGGAATTTCGTTCGGTGCTCCTGCCTTTGAAGGCAACTTAAAGGCAGGAATGGCTTTGAATGGAGCAAAACTTTCCATCCCTTATTTTAATGCCAAGGGAACGGAGACATATGAGATTACCGTAGCGGTTGCAGGTGAAGCTGCCGGAGGCATTTCGCCGATTAACACTCCGGTGACTAAAACGCTGGCTGCCGGGGACGGCACGATTGAATTGGAAATTACCGGAACGCCTGTGTCTGCCGGTAAGGTGATTTTCACTATCGATGGCATAGACGGACTGACGGAGAATACTGTAGAAGCTACAGTAGGACAAGCTACCAGCGGAGACGTCTATTTGGAAGAGAATTTCAGCCTGTTTGACGAAGTATCTAAAGCATATCCCGATGCAGACTCTCAAAACATCGGAGCTGCTAACGGCGCAGAAATTCCCGGTAGTGAAATTGCCGAATTGCCGGGATGGAGCGGTACACTGGTATATAAAGCCCAGGGAATGCTTAAGATGGGGGGAAGCAAGAAAAAAGGGTCTGTAGTGACTCCTGCCTTGACTGCTATTTCCGGTACTCAGAATGTGGTGGTGACTTTCGATGTTGCGGCCTGGAGCAATGACGACACCTCCATAACGGTGGCTCTTATCGGTAGCGGTAATATCGAAGGCAATACGGAAGTTGTTGTAGAGGGGTTGCCTAACGACGGCGCATCTGCATTGGTGAGTAAGTCGGTAACTATTAGCGGTGCTGCTTCGGATACCCGGATCGTGTTTAAGGGTACAGGTTCTAAGCCTCGTTTTTTCCTGGATAATGTGAAAGTGGAAAAAGTGAAATAATAATAAACGATATCGCCGGAACGGGTGAAAAACGTTCCGGCGATAGAGTCTTTATAAGAAAAAAATGTCAAGAAAAAAACGTTTCGTATATATCGTATTTTTTTTCCTGAGCGGGATCGCGGTTGGTTTTTCTGCTTGTAGCGATTCGGAGGAATCTGTCGGAGAACTGGAATTAATATTGACACAGCCTAAAGTGGCGGCTACCGATATCGCTCAATTTGCCGACATCAGGTGTAGCGGGGATTGGACGATAACTTTCGAATATCCTGAGGGAGTGACAGCTTGGTGCGAAAGCAACCGGGTGAAAGGAAACGGCGATGAACAGATCGTGTTACAATACTCCCGCAATGCGCTGCAGGATGCCCGTACGGCAGGCATTCGGCTTACCGCCGGCGATCGGTCGGTCATCGTGACCTTGACTCAATTGGGTAGTAACGGAAACGGAGGAAATGAAGGTGGTGGAGAAGAAGAGGATGTTCCGAATCCCGGATGGCTGGAATTGCCGAAGCTTACATCCGATGGTTCTTGTCGTTTTGTGACTCATTATGTGAAGATGAAAACCAAAAATGTGCGTAATTTTTCCTTGCTTTTCGATACCGACGAGCGCATAGCCTATTGGGTGGCATATCCTCAGTGTAAAGCGTATTTGGGAGACCAGAAGCGGTCCGATGCCTTTCAGCCCGATCCCAAGCTGGATGAGGACGATCAGATGTCTTCCACTTTGCCGGGAAACAATTATGCTTATAACCGGGGACATCAGATCCCTTCAGGGGACCGGACGGCAAATGCAGAAATGAATATCCAGACTTTTTATTATTCGAATATGACCCCGCAATTGGGGAGTTTCAATCAAAAGATCTGGGTGGATATGGAAACAAAAGTACGGAATTGGTTGAATAGTTGCGATACTTTGTATGTCGTGACCGGAGCCGTTTTGAAAACGGTAGGGGGAAACGAAACGGTGAAATATACAACCGACAAGAACGGTCGGCGCATAGCAATCCCGAATTACTATTTCAAGGTGTTGCTGAAACTACAGTTGAACAATGGAAATCCCAACTATCAAGCCATTGGATTTTGGTTTGACCATAAAGCCAATAGCGGGACGGTTACATCTTCTTATGCCAGGACAGTGGACTATATTGAAGAAAAAACCGGTTTCGACTTCTTCAGCAATTTGTCTGAACATGTTCAGACACAGGTGGAAAGTAAGTTTGAACCGGATAAATGGGGAATAAACTGAAATACTTATTGATATGAAATTATGGTTTTGTTTTGTCGTTATCGTATGGGGGCTCGGACAATCGCTGCTTGCACAAACTAAGCCTTATACGGTAGCCTTTTATAACCTGGAAAATCTTTTCGACACTTTGCCGTCGCCAGGTGTCCTGGATCGGGAGTTTACACCGGAGGGATCCAAAGCCTGGAACAGTGCAAAGTACTGGAAGAAGATCGGAAATATCGAAGAGGTGATTTATCAGTTGGCAGGTACTAATAAATCTTTTCCGACGATTATCGGGGTTTCGGAGATTGAGAACCGGAATGTGCTGGAAGATCTGGTGGCTGCTCCGAAACTGCAGCGTGCCAACTATCAGATTGCTCACTATGATTCTCCGGATGCCCGAGGAATAGATGTGGCTTTGCTTTATCGTCCCGATCAGTTCAAATATGAAGGAAGCTATCCTCTTCCGGTTATCGTTCCCGGTTTGCCTGACTTTAAAACCCGGGATATTCTTATGGTGTGGGGAACTATCGAAGGAGAACGTTTTTGTTTTTTCGTCAATCACTGGCCTTCCCGGCTGGGCGGACAAGCAGCTTCGGAATTCAAGCGGGTGGCCGCTGCAAAAATTGTACGCCGGGCTATAGATTCGTTGATGCTTGAACATCCCGACACCAAGATCGTCATCATGGGGGATATGAACGATGATCCGGTATGCAAAAGCATGACCGAAGGCCTAAGAGCAAAGGGGAGTCCGAAAGAAGTAAAAACCGGAGAGTTGTTTAATCCTTTTTTTGCTATGTTCAAGGCTGGTTTCGGAACATTAGCCTACCAGGATAGCTGGAGTCTGTTTGACAATATGGTGATCAATGGGAATTTACTGAATGCGGATACCGGAAAGCTTAAGGTGCAGCGCTCCGGGAAACATTATGGGTATATTTTCGACCGACCTTTTCTGCATCAGCAGAGCGGACAATATAAGGGCTATCCCTTAAGAACTTTTGTTGGAGATACCTTTCAGGGAGGATATAGCGATCATTTTCCTGTGTATATACTGATCAATAAAAATTAAATTATGAAAATCAGATTGTTGTTATTTATGCTTTTGACTTTTCTCTCTTTTCAACTGTTTGCGCAGGAAGGGGGAGTAAAGGGGGTGCTTATCGAGCGAGGGAAGAAAGCGGTCCTCGATGGAGTGAAAGTGACTTTGCAAGGAGCTGTTACCCAAACTGTTTATTCGGATAAAGGACATTTTGAATTTAGGAATCTTCAGCCGGGCATATATAAATTATCTGTGGAAGCGGTAGACTTTCAGCCCTTGCTTCTAAGCGTGAAGGTGGCTGCAGGGATGAAGGACCTGAATATTATTTCCCTGGTTCCGGACATGGCCGGAGGAGATATCGATGATGCCGAATTTGCCGAGTTCGATACCGAGACGGCAAACGATGCACAATCGCTGCCGGTGGTCCTATCGGCTTCCAGGGATATTTTCGATAACATTGCCGGTTACAAATTCAGTTCTGTCCGCTTCCGTACCCGGGGATACGACAGCGGGATGTCGGATGTTTACCTGAATGGAGTGTATCTGAACGATGCCTTAACCGGCTATACTCCCTGGTCTTTATGGTCGGGATTGAATGATGCAACCCGGAATCAGGAAATCTCCAATGGTTTGGCTATTTCGGATTATGGAGTAGGAGGGATCGGCGGTACCACCAACATCAATGCCCGGGCCTCACAGATGCGTAAGGGGTTCCGTGCCAGTATCGTCAATGCAAACAATATGTACCGCTTCCGAGTGATGGCCAGCTATGCTTCGGGGGAAAACGACAAGGGTTGGTCGTATGCTGTGGCAGCTTCAACCCGCCAGGGAGGCAACGATTGGGTGAAAGGAGTTTATTATAATGCCTGGGCTTATTTCGCTTCTGTAGAGAAAAAAATAAATGAAGTAAACCGCCTGGCTTTTACCATTTTCGGAACTCCTACTCAGCGTGGCGTACAGACCGCTTCCACTCAGGAAGTCTATGATCTGGTGGGAAGCAATTATTACAATGCCAACTGGGGTTATCAGAATGGAGACAAGCGAAATGCACGCGTTCGCAATTACCACGAACCGGTAGCGGTGCTGAATTATTATTATCAGCCTGGCTCTAAATTCAGTCTGACGGCAACTGCGTCTTATCGTTTTGGCAAGAACGGCTATTCTGCTCTGGATTGGTATGACGCCCAGGATCCGCGTCCCGATTATTATCGTTACCTGCCCAGCTATTATACGAACGATGACGATGCCTTAAAAGCTGCTTATGTCGAAGAAGGTTGGCGTTCCGACTGGAATATCCGCCAACTCAACTGGGACAGAATGTATAATGTAAATTATAATAGTCAACTGGATCGTAACCGCAATTACTGGGGTAACCCGGCCTTGGAGGAAGGGGTGACCCGTTCTAAATATGTGATCGAAGACCGGCATACCGATCAGCGGGATTTTAATGCTAAGGTACAGGTGGTGTCGTTGCTTAACTCTTGGGGAAAGCTTTCCGGCGGTTTTGAGTTGCGGCGCAATAAGACGGAATATTATAAGAAAATTAAAGATTTGCTGGGAGGGGATTATTGGCTGGACGTGGATCAGTTTGCCGAACGGGATTTCGGTAGTGGCGATGCGATTCAGAATAACCTGAATACCCCCAATCGATTAGTGAAAAAAGGGGATAAATACGGATACGACTATAATGCCCATTTGATCAACGAAAAATTATGGGCGACCTACCGGATGAATAAAGGAAGCTGGGAGGGCTATATCGGCCTGGAAGGAGGCCATACTACTTTCTGGCGCGAGGGGCTCTACCGGAAGGGATTGTTCCCCAACAATTCAGAGGGAAAGTCGGCCAAACAAAAATTCTGGACTTATACGGCTAAGGCGGGAGTGACCTACAAAATCCGTGGCAATCAAATGGTGTATGCTAATGTGGGATATATGGAGAAGGCCCCCTTTTTCCAGGATGCTTTTATCTCTCCAAGGACCCGTAATTCGGTAATGTCCGATTTGACTACTGAAAAAATCCTGAGTGCGGATTTGAACTATGCCATGCGGCTATCTTTCCTGCGGATGCGGCTTACCGGATACTATACGACGATAAAAGATCAAACCGATCTGATCAGTTTTTATGACGATCAAAACCGTGCCTTTACCAACTTTGCCATGAATGGCATCGACCAGCGGCATACAGGGGTCGAACTAGGGGTGGCGGTGCCCCTGATTGCCGGAATAGAAGCGCAGGGCGCCTTAAGCTACGGTTTGTATGAATATACTTCCAATCCTTATGTGACCCAGACCGTGGATAATAGCGATTTGGTGATTAACAATGAACGGGTATACTGGAAAGATATGAAAGTGGCCGGGACCCCTCAGACTGCCCTCAGTCTCGGTTTGAACTACCGTGGACCCCATAATATTTATGCCGGAGTAGATGTAAATTATTTCAATGCGATGTATTTAGATATGAATCCTTTATATCGGACCGACCGTGCGCTGACCAATTACAATCAATTCCCCGAAGAACAGCGGAAGGAAATGATCAGGACGATGACGCATCAGGAAAGATACGGAAATAACTGGGTCTTGAATGCCAACTTCAGTAAATCCTGGTATATTCAAAGGAGATACAACCTGGGATTCAGCCTGGAAGTGAAGAATATCCTGAATAGCCAGGACATCAAGACCGGTGGCTATGAGCAGATGCGGTTGAAGAAAAATGATGATGACAAAGATAAGGTGTATTATACCCGTTTTGATTCCAAATATTTTTACATGTTCGGGACTACCTATTATCTGAATGTTTACCTGCGTTTTTAATTAAATGAAATGATGGTTATGAAAATATTAAAGAATATATTGTTGTTGCAGGTCCTGGGGTTTAGTTTGCTGCTGGCTGGCTGTTATAATGATTTTGACGATCCTGCTCCGGCAAGAATATATACGGATGCTGATTTTGGTAATCAGCTTGTTCCGATCAGTAAGGTCCTGCAGTTGTATTATGACCGTTTTGGAAAAACTACTGTTGGAGAAGGCCTTGAAGTCACCGAGGATTATGTCATCAAGGGAAAAGTCATCAGTAATGATGCCTATGGAAACATCTATCGTACGATGTATATCCAGGATGAAAGCGGAGCGATAGAAGTGAAATTGGGAATATCCGGCATTTACAATGAATACAAGGTGGGACAGACGGTATATGTCAAAGCCAAAGGCTTGGTATTGGGCAATTACCGTTATATGCTGAGCCTGGGCATGCCTTCCGTAGATGCCGATTATGCCAACGGTTATATGGATGTACGTACTATTATCGATGCTCATGTATTCCGGGGAGAGAAGACCAAATTGACGAGTGCGGATACTTTGGTGGTCACTTCAGCCTCACAGTAGACGGATGCCGATTTAGGGCGGTTGGTGCGGATAGAAGGATTGGTTAGCCGTTTCGGTTCGGTAACGATCAATGGCTCTACGGATATTTATCCTTCTTTTCTGGAACAGGTGGGAACGGTTTACACCAATTATAGCTATGAAAGTGTGATTGCTGACTGGAAGGCATACCGGGAAGCTTTAGCGCAGCATCAGACTGATCCGGTGAATTATCCTTTACCAGAACAACCGGCATCTCCCGATCCCGGTAGCGGGATAACCGTCCCGACTTATGCTTTCAATAACTCGGTGGATAAGTATTACGTATCGGCTTGCTTTGCTTTGAATGATCAGCAATACATCGTTCGGTCGAGCGGCTATGCCCGTTTCGCTTTGAATCCGCTGCCTGCCGACGGTGAAAAAGTGAACATTACGGCTATTTATACTAAATATTCATCCAAATCCGGTGGATACATTAAATATCAGTTGGTGCTGAATAATGTCACCGACGTAGTGTCGGTGGACTAGTTCATCCGCTGTCCAATTCAGGGGAATCTCAGTCGTTTATACTGGGATTCCCTATTTTTTTGATTTTAGCGGTTGCTATGAAACTGGGGATAGTGCAAAGCATAATCCAGATAAAGAAGTTTTGATATCCAACCTGTTCTTCCATCCATCCGGACATCATGCCGGGAAGCATCATTCCCAAAGCCATGAAACCCGTGCAAATGGCGTAATGTGCTGTCTGATGTTTTCCGGTGCTGAAAAGCATCATGAAATAGGTCAAAGAGGTAAAGCCGAAGCCGTATCCGAGTTGCTCGACGGCGACACATCCGGAGATGACGGCGATGGTCTGCGGTTGAGCGATGGCAAGATAAAGATAAACCAGATTGGGGATATTCATGGCGGCCGTCATCCACCAAAGCCAGTGATCGAGTCCTTTGCGGGCCATCACGATGCCTCCTGCTATGCCTCCTAATGTAAGGGCTATGACTCCGATCGTACCGTATATGAATCCTACTTCGGAGGTAGAAAGTCCCAGGCCGCCTACGTCAGGAGAATCCAGTAGAAACGGAGAGGTGATTTTTACCAATTGCGACTCTGCAAAACGGTAGAGCAGGATAAAAGCCAAAGCTGCCCCGATGTGTTTTTTAGTAAAAAAGCTCCGGAAGGTATCGCAAAACTCCAGAAGAATCGGTTTGGCTTCAGGCTGATCCGGGACCGATATCGGGGAAGCTTTTTCCGGATGCGGAAGGATGAGATGATGGTAAACGAATAACGCTGCAAAAAGGGCTGTAAGACAGTAAAAAGTGACGGACCAGGCCCGGGGAATAGCTATCGCTTCGGGTAGACGCCCGGAATAGTATTGTTCCAGGCTGCCGGCAAACATGACAACTCCCCCTTGTCCGGCAATGATAGCGAGTCGGTAAAAAGTGTTGCGGATGCCGACAAAATAAGCCTGTTTCTTAACGTCGAGCGATAACATATAAAAACCGTCGGCGGCGATGTCGTGTGTAGCCGAACTGAAGGCAAGCAACCACATGAAAGCAAGGCAATACCGGATAGAAACAGGCCCTTCCAGGGTGAGGGCGATGCCACCGAGTCCCGCACCGATGATCAGTTGCATGGCGACAATCCACCATCGTTTGGTTTTGAGCATATCGACCAGAGGACTCCACAAGGGTTTGAAGACCCAGGGCAGATAAAGCCCGCTGGTGTAAAAAGCGATGTTTGTATTGGACATCCCCAATCGTTTGAACATAATGACGGCGACAGTCATAACCACCACGTAGGGAAGACCTTGGGCAAAGTAAAGGGAGGATATCCAGGACCAGGGAGAAGGAGGAGTGTTACGCATGAATCAATAATTTTTTACAAGTTCACTGTCTTTGAAATAATGTTGCAGGATCCGTCGGTAGGAATACCCCTGGGCTCCCATAACGGCGGCTCCGATCTGGCAGAGCCCTACGCCATGCCCCCAGCCTGCCCCCCGGAAGATAAATTTGTCGTCCTCCCGGGTAACGACGAATGCCGAACTATAGAGGTGGGAAGGAGAAAAAGCCTTGCGGATGGTCAGTTCCTTTCCGATGATCAGACTTTTGCGGCTACCGCAAATTCTGACCCGGATCAAACGGCCCGAAACTCCTCTTTCGACAGCTTGTATATCGGTGATTGTTCCGAAGTCGATACCAAGTTTATTCCTTACTAATTCCGACAGTTCCGTAACGGTATATTCTTCCCGCCAACGAAAGAAATGGCGGGTTTCCTGGTCATAGTCGTTCAGTATTTGCGACAGGATATCGGGATCGCTGGTGTTGCAAAAGGCCGGGGGCGACGAGAGTATCCATTTTCGGGCATCTTCTTCCCGGGTAAGATCGCCGGAAGAAAGCTGTCCGGGAGAGTCGCTGATT
>CAJKZL010000061.1 GCA_905204385.1 uncultured Odoribacter sp.
GCCCGTAATTTTCGCACTCCGCCAAACCCAATGCCCGCTTAACCACCAGGGTAGTCTCCTTTTGATATTCCGGATCACCGCTCCATTCGATATACTTATCCACCCAATAATCAGCCGTCTCATAATCTCCGGCATTCACAAGCAATGTACATACATATCCATGCACGGTAGATGCTGCTTTCAACGGATTAAAATCTGCTGCTTTCTCAAACAATTCCCGGACATACTCCTTGTATTTTACATTCCTCCCATAAGCCCGTTTAGCCATTTCCATCGCAATAGAAGCCGCACACACCGGATAGGCATCGACAATATGACGGTGTCGTGCGATACATTCATCCACTCTGGCGGTGTCCCGTAATAAAGTAGTTACCAACTCAAAACTCTCCCGCAAAGCCGGAACAAAATACAAGCCGGTTTTAGCCAACCCTTGCCAGTAAGCTTCATTACTCTTCTTCGCCCGGTCATTTTCATAACTCTCGAACATACAAATCGAATAGAGATAGGCATCGAAACTCGATTTATCCACTTTCTGCACAAAAACATCGTAATGCTCCACTAAAAAAGCAAACGGATAATCTCCGGGGTTCCACGATTGTTTCCGGATTTCATTAAATGTATTCGCAGAATATAGCTCCTCCTCCGGTAAATTTCTCATCCAGTTTTCGAAGGGTTTTACGACTGGCAGCCCTACCTCCCGCAACAAATGAATATAAGTTTCCAATTCTTCCCGATTCATTACTCCCTTTTCAAACCGCTCGGCCAGGGCATTCACCTTCGCCATGACAGGATTCTTACAGTTCTTAGCTAATTCAATCAGTCCTTTACCATCACGGGCTCCGGACTCTTTACTCAAAAGAGTCCCTTTATAGTCCAAAAACAGTAAGGTCGGATAGGCATGAACTCCATATTTCTCTGCCAATATCTTACCCTCCGGGGTTTCTGCATCCAACTGCAGAGAAATGAAGTTTTTATTAAAGAAATCACCTACCTCCTTCAGAGGGAAAGTTTGTGCAGCCATCATTTTGCAAGGACCACACCATTGTGTATAAACATCTATGAAAACAGGCTTTTTACTGTCAGAAGCTTTTTTAAGAGCTTCTTCGTATGAAGAAACAAAACGAATCCCCTGTCCCAAAGTTGCCAATGTCAGTACAACGAAGGATAATAAAACACTTATTTTTTTCATTCCGTTCAATTTATTTTGTTGCAATAGCTGTTATCCGGCCAAACCGGTCGAATACACGGATGTATTTATCTGCGGCAATGCCACCGTCCCCACCGTACTGAATAGGCAAAGCATAAATCTTTCCTTCTCCTGTCGACTCATTGTAAGTGGCCACAGAAAGCAGATTATTACCGGAATCCCGCCATAAAGGGGTTCCGTCCGCCTTTTCACCCCAGGTCGTCGCACCGTCTCCTTTATGCATCAAGACATGAGTAACTTTTTCATTTTCCCCGAAATTTTCATAAGCCACATGAAAAGAAGGTTTATCGGTATTCAAAATAGCGACATACAATTTTTCTCCTATTCCATAATAAAATTCGTCGTTTGCTTCAGAAAAAGCATAACAAGTTGCCTTATCCAGCCCCACACAATTACTCATATCATAAATTTTACTCCCGCTAAAATCCCTGCTTGCTATTTCATAGATAAAATAATCATTCCCTTTTTTCATCAGGCACCGGGCTGTAGAATTATTGCCCACATCACCATATATCGGTTCCAGATTTTGCATATCTGTAGGATCGAATACACCGTCCGATGCCGGCAAATCTATAATATGCGCATTTCCCCTCGAAGTAAAACGCATAAATTTAGAATTTCTTTTATCGAATAATAAAGCATCGCAGCTACTGGCCACTAAGGGAATATAAACTTCCGATATATTATATTCCGACTCCGGAGTATAAGAATATTTCATACCGTAATAGGTTTGATAGTAGTGAACCAATCCACCGTTAATCAATACCCCGTAAGAACCCCACACGGCGGAAAAGACTTCCTGAGTATTATACACTTCAGGCCGGTAAAAGAATAAGTCAAAATCTCTTCCCTGCTCCATCATGGTCGTCGGATCTACCTGTATCAGTGATTTCCCCTTTATCAACGCTGTTATAGACGCATTTCCATAATAGGATAAATATGAAAGCGTAGATACATTTCCTTCTATTTTATTGTTATTCGCCTTACTGTAAATATCATAATGGGTTACATCCTTGCTATAATCGTCTATATCATCATTATAGCAACGCGACATAATCAGTGAAATATCAGAAGTCTGCCCATCTTTCGTATCCGCCACCAAAAGTCCGGACGAATAAGCGCCCAGTACCTTGACGTTCCAATTCAATTGTTTGGTCACTCCGCTCAGTTTATGCACCACCTGCAACATCAAAGCATAATTATACGATCCGGTGTTCGGCACAGAAGTCATCACAACATCCAACACTCTCTCCTGAGAAATGACCCGCGCAGCAGTATCTGTTCCGGCTGCCAATGTGATTTTCCAGGAATAATTGAAATCATCGTAATTCTCCGTTGCCAGCCAAAGCGTATCCCGCCCATCCAAACGTCCTAATTTAGGCTCATATAAAAATTGTTCACCGTAAACAGCCGTCAAATAACTTCCTTCATTGGAACGGTCTGCTACAATATCCGGATATTCCACCGCCGGCAAAGTACTCTCGTCCTCATAACAAGATGACACCACCATCAGTAATAATATACAGACAAACCCTATATTTATCGCTTTATTTTTCATAAACTTGTCATTCATTTTATTCCATATAATATTTTCCAACTACAACTTCTTTCCCTTTAGCCGTTCCATCGTCATGCAATAAAGGAGAACCTTCTGCCTCATTCCGTTTCTTCAGCCGGTATCTCACCAACTCCAGAAAAGCGTCTTTCTCGCCATCCGACCACTTTTCACCATTATTATAACCGGGTATGGCGTCAGGCCAGGTAAAATTCGTTTCACCGGTTTCACCGATATTAATTTCATAATAGGCCGTACTGTATTTCCCCCAATAATAACGTTCAAGCCAGGTGGTCCAGCCAGAGGGACGTATCAGCTTGTTCGTAATGGAAAAGTCATAATACTGTTGAGCCGATACCCCGGGAATAAAATGGTCATTACTACCTAACTGTAAATATACCCGGACCTCTTCAAAATTCTTGCCTACGGAATTTTTCACCTCTATTTTCAATACACCCTGATATTCATCCGGAGCTATCGTAGCGCCGAGTATCCTATATTCGGCAGCTGTTGCTGTAGTGCTATCCCCCACAACCAGAATATTGGCCTCCCTTTCATAACTCACAGGCCTTCCTTCCACCTTAAAAGCAATCGAGACAGTATCTATCGATTTACCGGTCACTTTAAAAGAATAAGCACTGGATTTACTCACAAATTCCAAGGCTGCACGGTGTGGGTCATAGACCTTGATTCCTTCTTTTTCACAGGAAACCAATCCCCAGGAAACAAGCACCCATACACTGATATAACGAAAAATATATTTCATAACATTCCATTTAATTGTCTTACATTATTGTCTCTGTCCCAGTTCCTGCTCGATTAAAGGATAAGGCAACTGATATTGAAGATCACCCATATCGCCCTTCACATACTGAATACCGTCAAATGTTTTTAGCCCTAACCGTTTATAACAGAAAAACAATTGTCCTTCCTGACCGAAATCTTTCCGGTATTCTTTCACAATAGCCTTTTTCAAATCCTCTCCGGGTATATCATCGTCCAAATAATAATTGGAACTGATATTCCGCTTTTCTTTCAGATAGTTCATATACTTCACCGCTTTGGGCTTATCTGTATTCATCATACACTCTGCCGCAATCAGATAAGCTTCCGATATACGCATCAATGGAATCAAATTCGAATGATATTTTCCTTCGGTTTTTTTAATTTTCCGGGTCCATCAGCCTGAATATTCCGGAATATCTTCATACCAATTGTTATAGCGAAGATCTGAATTGGCCTCACCGGTAGCAAAATCGTAAATGTTTTTCACAAATTCCATAGGCTGTATCAGGCGGTCATAATTCTGATTCCCATTTTTAGTGGTCGAATAAGCAAACTCAAGATATTCCGACAATTTCGTAGCTTCCAGAGCGAACAATAATTCCCCGTGAAAAACATAATCTTTATTGCTGGCTGTTTCTTTTGCGGTAACATCCCGGCTCTCGGTCGCCCAGACATGTGTTCCGTCGGCTACATACTTCTCAAAGGCAGCAATCACGTCCTCAGCATATTTCAAGGCATCGGTTTCATTCCCTTCCCAATGATACACCCGCGCATTCAGCAAAAGAACGGCAGGATAAGACAACCGGGTCTCACGCCCTTTATAATAAGTCCCGTCAAAAAACACATTATCCATCAAATCCTCATAATCTGCCGGGCGTTCGACAGGCTTCGGATAATAAGGGTCACTCACCAGACAGGCCAATGCATCCCCGATGTCTTTATGCAGCAACCCCAGCGTTTCGCGGTAAGATTTCTGACCGGTAATCACTTTCGTATAGGTCGTCACATAAGGTATACAAAGTTCATCCAATACAGTCTGATGTCCGGCCAGATTTCCCTTTGCAAACAGACGGATTAAATCAAAATGAAGCATAGCCCTCAACCCTAAAGCCTCTCCCTTGATAATATTAAAAGTCGTAGGATTCAATTTACCGGCATTCTGCTCTAAAGATTCCAGCAAAAAATTAACTTCCGCAATCAGATTATATTGTTTTGCCCAAATAGCATCGATCAATGCTTTCGAACTGGTGTGTTCATAATTATATTTCTGAAACTCCCCGAATTCACCATTCGGTGCCTGATATTGGCCCGCCAGAAATTCCAGTGCCCCCCAGGAAAGATTTTCTCCGTAAGCACTCCTCTCCGTCATGCCGATATAAATCCCGATCAAAGCATCCCTAAAACCGGCTTCGGTTTCGTACAACTTATCCGCTTTGATTTCCGATTTCGGACTTACATCCAGCCACTCATCACAGGACGACAATCCCAGGATAAGCAATATTATACCATATACAATTTGATTTTTCATAGATCAGCATTTTTCGGTTAAAATTCAGCAGTCAATGACACCGACATGGTGCGCGCAAAGGGATAGGTCGTCCCTCTTTCCATCTTTATAGACGAAATAGTACAGACATCATTCATATTAAAAGCCAGCTTCAAACGGTTAAATCCAGCCTTATTCAGCCACTTGCGGTTACGCATATCGTAATAAGCATTGATTGAAGACAAAGTCAACTCATTCCGGTCCTGTACAAACCGGGAAGTCGGTTCCGTTTTCGGAGCCGTAATGTAATTTCCCTCCTCATCGTTATAGGGTTGGAGCGATTTAAAAGGAGCGTCCTTATTCGTCTCCGACCATCTGCCGTAAAGCACCCGGCGATCCACGTTTTTCGTCAGATCGGCATTTTCCACCCGGTCCACTAAAGTCTGATTATAATATTGTCCTCCTGCCAGATAGCGGAATACTACGCCGAGTCCTATCCCTTTATACTCTCCGTTAAATCCGAAATTACCACGGACCTTTTCCAGACTATTCCCTACAATTTGTTGGTATTCGGCTTTCCACGAATAAGTTGTCTCACCTTCCGGAGTCACATAAATTTCCTTTCCGTTAGCAGGATTAATCCCCAAAGAAGGTACCGCCCAAATGGAATTCAACGACCCTCCCTCCACATATTTCAATATCGGTTTCGAACGTCCTCCGTTTAACTTAGTCGATACCAGAGCATCCTGCTGCTCATTATAAGCACGCATCGCATCTGACAACTTCATAATCCTGTTTTTATTGGTCGTGATGGAAGCGGTGAGATTCAAAAATCCGTTTTTATTGGAAAACACCCGGTAACTGGCAGAAATATCCAACCCTTTATTCTTCACTTTGCCGATATTCTCTTTCACCGAAGCAAATCCGACAGAAGTCGGCAAAGACAAATCCGTAATCAGATTATCCGTGATAGATTCATAATAATCGAACGATAAAGTCAATCCCGCCAACCGGGCATCGAAACCCACATTATAATCTATTTTTTCCTGCCATTTCAAATCCTTATTCGCCAAACGCATCATATAGGCTCCCAGCATCCCCACATAAGAAGCGTCCGTATAATATTTATAGGTGGCTATACTCTGATAACTCGAAAAAGCCTGGCTACCCGTAGTCCCGACAGAAGCTCTCAATTTGAATTGCTGTAACCAATCCAACTCCCCAAGCCAATGTTCATTGTGCAGGTTCCATCCGATACCGGTACTCCAGAAAGTACCACAACGGATATTGGCACCGAACTGCGAGGACGCATTTTCACGAATGGTCAGATCCATCAAAAAGCGGTCGTCGAAAGTATATCCGAATACCCCGACAAATCCCATATCCCGGACAATGCTTTCCGCTCCGTAAGGAGTCTTTCCTTTGGCATATTGGAGGGCAAAAGTGATATCGTCCATGCGGTCTGAAGGAAATCCCTCAGCATATTGAACCGTTTCATGGGATTTTTTCTCACTGACATTAAATCCGAAATTGGCTAACACAAAATGTTTTTTAAACGTCCTGGCATATTGTAAAGTAAATTCCCCGCTCAGATTATTGAATTTGCCATTGTTCTGTTGATACGAACCTTTCCGTAATAAATCTTCGTCCGGATAATCGGCAAATTTTGTATGATTCGCCGGATAAAACTTATCCCCATCGCTACGCTGAGTGGTGATTCCTATCCGGCCTACAGCTTTCAAACCGTCCAAAACATTATATTCCACATAAAAATTATCGGAAAATTCCAGGTAACTTGAAGTAAGCTTCGTATTTAAAGTACCGTTATACAACGGATTATTGTTATCCGGCGTAATATTTCCGGTCTTATCATAAGGAGAGTAATAAGGATTCATCACCGCATACTCATCAAACGAACCGTAAGGAGAATCCTCTGCATTATTAGCGGTAATACTCATTATATTCCGGAATAAAAAACGGTTATTCAGGCGATAAGCCACATTAATATCCCCCGACAAAACCTTTCGGCCGGAGCCTTTCATGACCCCTGCAACATGATTAAAAGCAAAATCTGCAATGACGTTCACCTTCCGGTCTCCCATCTCGAACGAAATAGAATGCTTCGTTCCTACACCCGTAAGTAAAGGTTTCGATAACCAGTCTGTATTCAACCCTTCCAAAGCTGCCTTCATCCGTTTATTGTAATCATCGATGTTACCCTGCAATCTTGGTAAATAATAACTATCTTACAACCCCGCCGTTTTCTCGACCTCCAATTTTTCCAGCGCATCGGGCAGATCGTAACTCGACAAATCGGGGATAGTCAGGTCGAGGCTTCCCTTATACGTTACCCGGAACTCCCCGGCTGCCGGTTTCTTAGTCTCGATTACCACCACCCCATTTGCAGCCTTCGACCCATAAATCGCCTTTGCCGAAGCATCTTTCAGGATGGTCAGGCTCTCGATGCGGTTCATATCCATATCGAAAACCCGGGTCGCAGAAACTTCAAAACCATCCAAAATGAACAAAGGCTGGTTCGGATCGTCCTGGTAGTTACTTCTCAAGTCCGTATTAGCTTCTACCGGGAAAGTGGAAGTCCCGCGCAACTGCATGGTCGGCAGCTTATTCGGGTCCGAGCCGAATTCCATGTTATCCATGATATTCAAAGATGGATCCATGTTTTTCAGACTTTGAAAAACATTCCCATTCCCCACCCGTTGCAATTCCTCTCCGCGGATAGTCTTCGCCGAACCCGTAAAACTTTCCGCTTTCCGGGTGAACATACCGGTTACCACCACTTCCTCCATTGCCGTCACTTCTTCCTTCAGCACGACAATCAGATTATCCCTGGGCCCTGAAATCAGGATTTTCTTCGTTTCCATCCCTATAAACGAAACCACAATGCTATCGTTTGCCGCAACATTCAGGCTGAATTTCCCTTGTGCATCCGACGACACTCCATAGGACGTCCCTGCTATAATAACAGTGGCTCCCGCCACCGGCTGACCTTTTTCATCCCTCACCTCTCCTTTCACCGGTACTTTTTCCACGCTTTGCGGCAAATCGGCCGTTTTTTTGGGCAGAATCGAAATAGCTTTTCCAATCAACTGATAAGTATAATCGGTTTCAAATAACAATTCATCCAAAGCCTCCTGCAGCGTAACATCGGTTACGGCATAATTCTTTTTCCGGATTTTAGAAAGTTCTTCTTGTTTAAAGATAAAACTGTATGTCGTTTTTTCCTGAATAGCGTAAAGAATATCTTTAATCGATGTATTCTTTAAATGAAGAGTCAACGTACTCTCTTGATTCCCGAAGTTTTTGTTCTCACTAAGTGTTAAGTTCCCATAGGCATGCCCGGTCACCGTCGAAAAAGAAACCAGAATCAGACACACACCTAAAAGTTTTCTACACTTCTCTTTGTAGTGTATTACATTTTCCATATTTTTAACATGTTTATTTTTTAGTACTTTCAGTATTCACAGACGCCAATCGTAATACTGAAATGAATTAGGAATTAAATTCCGGAAGAGTATCTCCCCCAAGAGATACTCTTTACATTTATATCATTATTGTTTAATCACATACCCCCTTTCTTTTTTAATGAACGTTACATTTACCGTTGTGCGAAGCATTTCAAGGACTGTCTCCAAGGGTAAATCCCTGTTAATGGAAGCAGTGATACGGTCCGATTTCATAGATTCCGTATGAAATTCAAAATCCACTCCATACCATCTGGACAAATCTTCCACCATCTGTTCCAGCGGATCATTATCATATCTCAGATAACCTTTTACCCAGGAAACATATTTAACGGTTTCAACCTTTCTTACGGCATGCTTTCCGGTAGTTTTATTCACCGCGGACAATTGACCGGGCTGCAAAATCCTTTCCTCATCCTGCCAGGTCACACCCACTTGCCCTTCCAATAAAACGGTCTTTATTTCATCCTTATGATAAGCATCGATATCGAATTTCGTACCGTACACCTTAATTTCCACTCCCCGGACATCGACTAAGAAAGGCTTTACATCTTTAGCGACCTCAAAATAAGCCTCACCCTCCAGCTTTACTTTCCGTTCATTCCCGATAAATTCAGCCGGATATACCAGACGGCTGTCCGCATTCATATAAACAATCGTCCCATCGCTCAAAACAACCTGGTAATTGCATTGCCCGGGGATAATCAAAGTATTCATAATCTCCTTCTCCGGGATGACTTTCCTCTCTTCCCCGGCAAAATAAGCAATCCCCTTTTCTCCCTCGCTCCTTATTTTTATGCCATTATTTTCCGTCCATTCTCCGGACAAGGAATTGAGATTTAATTGCTGTCCGTTTCCCAATATCAACCTCGGAGCATGCTCGTCCACCATTTCCGCCTGTTTAACGGCACCATCCTCCCCGAGAAAAAACACTGGCACTCCGATAAATAAGACCAAAACAGCTGCCACTCCGGACCATAAACCGATCCGCCTCCGCTGCCTTCTCCTGAGTATACGTTTTTGCAACAATTGAAACTCCCTGTTTTTTTCAGGATGAACAAAACCCTCTATATTTCTCCGCAAAAGTTCCGGATTGGTCAAATTCCCTATCACCTCCCCGGCAGATGAATTATTGGCCGCCCAATCTTTTATCATATCATCCTTCGTCTCCCGGCCTGAAATCAACCCGATAATCCGTTCAGAAATCCGAAGGGCCTTGTCATATAGATTTTCGCTGTCCATAAAACCGTTTGTGTTTAAATACGACTTACTTTATACAACAAACGGTTAAAGGCGTCGTTTTTACTATTCCCTCAAAAAAAAATTAAAATTTTAATATTCCGGAGAAAAACAAGCGGGAGAAAAATGGAAATACAAATTAACCGCTAAACGGAAAGGGACATCACAATGGAAAGTAATTTCTTCAAATCCAGTTTTTTCAGAATCCTGATCGCTTCCTGGCGCTGGTTATAAACCGTACTGGATGATTTTCCCAACTTTTCGACTATTTCCTTAACCTCCCAACCTTCCAGGTAAAGCTTAAACACTTTAGCACATTCTTCGGGTAACAACTCTGTCAATTTACTTAAAGCAGACAAAGTTTCCGTCTCCACAATCTGGGAAATAAAATAATCATCGGTCGTCCGCATAGCGCGGGCATAACGGTCGGCAACACTTTTATGCGACAGATATTCCCGGAAACCATTCCGCAAAGAAACATACATATACCCTTTCAAATGCTCCAACGAGATAAAACGCAAATCCTTGCGTTCCCAGATTTTCAGGAATAAATCCTGCACGACATCCCCTGCAGCAATCTCGGTATCTCTGTACAATTTAGACGAGAAATAAAACATCTCATCGTAATACATCAGATAGATCTGCTCAAAAGCATAAGTATCCCGTGCATTAAAGCCCGCCACCCATCGCTTTTCAGACACCATGTTTTTCTCAGATAGGTTCATAATAGTGTATACGTCGTTAGCTGTCCTTACAACTTCTCAAAACTAAAAAACGTTTCACTGAATTTCAGGTTAGACAAATATATGGATTTTTTCATTTTCTGAACAGATGAAATCATTTAGCAAGCTATTTTAATATCGGTCCGAAATCTTTATCGTCCGATAAGAAGGAAAAAGGGTTTAATTATTTCCTAAAAATCTTAAAAATATAAGTTCGTAATATTTTCGTAATCTGAATGAGTTTCCTATTTTTACCGTCGCAAAATTTTGAACATTTAAATGTGCTAAAATGGATTATGGAATCTTTGAGCTTTTAAAGCTCATTGGATCACTTGGAGTTTTTCTGTATGGGATGAAACTGATGAGTGAATCCCTCCAGAAACTTGCCGGAAATAAAATGCGTCAGATATTGACGGCAATGACTTCTAACCGCGTTACCGGTGTACTGACCGGAGTTTTTATAACAGCTTTAATACAGAGTTCATCGGCCACCACAGTCATGGTGGTGAGTTTTGTCAACGCCGGCCTGCTGGATTTAGTGGGTTCCATCGGCGTTATCCTGGGCGCCAATGTGGGCACTACCGTCACAAGCTGGCTTGTAGCGGTACTCGGACTCGGGAAATTCAGCATGAGCGACCTGGCGCTTCCGATTATCGGCTGTTCGCTACCGCTATTATTTTCCAAGAAACGTTCCAAGAAAAACTGGGGTGAAATGTTTGTAGGCTTCGGCTTGCTGTTTCTGGCCCTCCGCTTTTTACAGGAATCCATGCCCACCAATCTGCACGATTATCCCGGCGTAGGCGATTTTATCCAAAAAATCAGCTTCCTCGGTTTCCGCTCCTGGATGATCTATCTGCTCATCGGCGCCATCTTAACCACCATTTTCCAATCTTCCTCGGCCACTGTTGCCTAGACACTGGTGATCTGTTCAAAAGGTTGGATCGGGAAAGAAGATGC
>CAJKZL010000062.1 GCA_905204385.1 uncultured Odoribacter sp.
TGTTGGTTGAAGTACCGGCCCCTCCCTGGATTAAATCCACCGGAAACTGATCGTGTAATTTGCCGTTGATGATTTCTTCACAGGCCCGGGTAATAGCGTTTGCAATATCGTCCGGAAGGATGCCTAATTCCTGGTTGGCTTTTGCTGCCGCCCATTTCACCATGGCGAGGGCTTTCACATAATTGGGATAATCACTGATGGTGATGCCGCTTATATTGTGAAAGTTTTCAATGCCGCGAAGGGTTTGAATGCCATAGTATGCTTCTGCAGGCACTTCTTTTTCGCCTAACAAGTCATGTTCGATACGTGTTTTCATTATATTGGTTGTTTAATTAAACTGCTTTTCTTTTCCAATTGCAACACAAATGTAGAAAAGAAAAAGACATTAAACGAACGTTTGCACCAGATAAATAATCCACTTATACTCTGAAAAAAGCATGTTGCACAAACGTTTACGAAAACTTAAGGAATATTTAACACATCTATTCTTCCGCTACTACAGGTTTCAGGTTGTCAGGGAGGCTTGTTTCTTCTTCTTCGGAGAAATAAGGAAATACGTCCATGAACTGGGTATCGGCGATAGAGGCGATTTCATAGGGAACGACGAACGTAGAGAGGCTTTTTTCGAGGTTTTCCAGTGCCCGGTCGATGTTGGAAGCCGCTATAAGGTAGTATTGACCTGTAGATTTTTCCTTTCCACTAACTTCGTCGGCATCGATAATATTGACTTTTGCTTTATACCAGCGGTCGTCATTTTCATCTTCCGAAGGAACCAGTTCCGTAATATTCGATTTTTTCAGGCTGCTGATGTAATAGTCGCCTGAAATGACCGATTCCATTTCGTGCATTATTCTGCTTTCGGCTTCCGTATACGACATCGCATCGAGCAGATAGGCTTCGTTGACTTTTTTTTCCCGTCCGTCCTCGTTGACTTTCATATACTTCACCTTTGCTTCAAACCAATTTGCTGTCATTTTTTTTGTTTTAAGATTTGTTGTTATTGCTCGATGAGCCTGCAAATGTACAAAAATATTCTGCTTATGTGCTTTCTGTTTTTAATCGTTAGGGGTGTTTTTTTGAGGGAGGGGGAGGGAGTCGTTCTCCGATTAAAAACGAGATAGAATTTTTTGTCCATTCGTAAAAAAGTGCTAATTTGCCCCGGTTAAAAACCAGATACTCATGTGCAGCAGTTGTCATTTATTGCAAAAACATTCTTATAAGGGACTTTTCGAGTGCTGGATTTGTTGACCCCGGCTTTTTCGTTCGATATCTGATGATTTTCCGGCTTATAAAATCGGAGTTTTTTAGTTGTATTGCCTTTGCGGGTCCGGTTGTAGGTGTTTTCACGAAACGACAGGGCCTGAACGTCGGAAAGCACCTTGTTTTTTCCGGCATGAAAAGGCTGGAAAGAGGAATCGTAAATGGAAGTATTTGTCCTATAAAGCCTGAGGTTCGATGAGCGTTTCAGAAAGTAATGACGGACCGTGGATTCTTTATAGCTGTTAAAATAAAAATATAATGATATGAAATGGATTTTTTTAATTTGTTGTCTGGCATGTGTCGGTCGTGTGCAAGCACAGGATTTGAAGGAAAAGTATAAGCAGGCGGATAACTACCGTCAAAAATACGAGGCGGGTTATTTTTATGGCAGGGTAAATCCCAAATGGATAGGGGATGGTCATTGTTTCTGGTATTCGGTAAAGACTCCCGAAGGGGTGAGATTTATGCTGGTGGATGCGGAAAAGGGTACGCGAAAGCCGGCTTTCGATCAGGTAGCTTTGGCCAAGGCTCTGGAAAAAGAGTGGGGACGAAAAGTGGAAGCTTTGCAGTTGCCTTTCGGGGAGATTGCCTTTTTGGACGATCTACGGATGGTAACTTTTAAGACGGGGGGTAAATCCTATACTTTCGACCGGCATAAAAAGAAGATCATGAAGTGCGAGCCCGTGAAGACGCCTGGCCGCCAACAACATTGGGGTAAGGTCGATCAGGAGAACTGGACGGGAGTCACCCGCTCACCGGATGGGAAGAAGGAAGCTTTCATCCGGGAAGGGAATTTATATGTCAAAGACTTAGCTTCCGGAAAAGTTAAACCCTTGACCCGGGATGGCTCGACGGGCGAATACTATTCGTCGCGGATCTGCTGGTCGCCCGATTCCCGGAAGCTGGTTTGCTGCAAATATCGTCCCGCCTGGGTGCGGCAGATGACTACCGTGGTATCCTCTCCTTCGGGTGGCTTGCAGCCCGCTATGGAAGTCCGGGATTATGTAAAGCCGGGCGATGCGCTGCCTGTCAAAAGACCGGTCCTTTTCGTGGTGGAAGAGGATAAACAAATCCCGGTTGTTTTCCCGGATCCGGAATTACAATTCAGTCTGGAAAACATTCGCTGGCATTCGGATAGCCGCTATTTTACTTTCGATTATAATAAAAGAGGGCATCAGGAATATATCGTTTATAAGGTAAACGGGGAGCAGCCCGAAGCAAGCGTTTTAGTTGCCGAAAAGATGCCTACCTTCGTTTATTACAACCAATTATACCGCTACGATCTGGAAGAGGAGAACGAGTTGTTATGGATTTCGGAAAGGGATGGCTGGCGGCATCTGTATCTTTTCGATGCGGAAAAGGGAGAACTGAAGCGGCAACTGACCCGGGGGGAATGGATCGTCAAAAGGGTGATTCATGTGGATGAAAAAGCGAGGGTGGTTTATCTGATCGGATGCGGAAAAGACCCGGGGGAGGATCCTTACCTGGAGAAAGTGTACCGCTTACAGATCGATGCCGGCGTTTTGGATTGCCTGACGCCGGAGAATGGCAATCATGAAGTGGCTTTCTCTTCCGATTTTCAATATTTCACCGACCGATGGTCGCGGATGGACTGTCCTCCGGTTACCGTTTTGCGGAAAGCTGAAGATGGAGCGGTGGTAATGCCTCTGGAAAAGGCGGATATCAGCCGGATGCAGGCGGAAGGTTGGCGTATGCCGGAGGTATTTTGTGCCAAGGGGCGTGATGGGCAAACCGATATCTGGGGTGTGATCGTGAGGCCTACGGATTTCGATCCGGCCAAGAAATACCCGGTAATAGAGTATATTTATGCCGGGCCACACGATTCGTTCGTTCCGAAGAGCTTTTCCCCGGGTAGCTGGGTGGACAACGGATTGACCGAGTTAGGGTTTATCGTGGTACAGATAGATGGGATGGGCACTGCTAACCGTTCTAAAAAATTTCATGATGTATGCTGGAAGAACCTGAAAGATGCAGGTTTCCCCGACCGGATCGCCTGGATGAAGGCTGCGGCCGCCCGATATCCGGAAATGGATTTGGAACGGGTGGGCATATACGGTTGTTCTGCCGGAGGCCAAAGTGCAATGGGAGCATTGCTTTTTCATCCGGAATTCTATAAGGTGGGGGTAGCTGCCTGTGGCTGCCACGATAATCGCATGGATAAGATCTGGTGGAATGAACAGTGGATGGGTTATCCGGTGGGAAAGCAGTATGAAGAATCTTCCAATGTCGTCAATGCCTGGCGGCTTCAGGGGCGGTTGATGCTTATTCTGGGAGAGCTCGATGACAATGTAGATCCCTCGACTACGCTTCAGGTGGTGAATGCACTGGTGAAAGCCGGAAAAGAATTTGAGTTTGTGATGTTGCCGAATCAGCGGCATACCATGGGTGAAGCTTATGGGGAAAGAAAGCGTCGGGATTTTTTTGTCCGTCATTTGTTGGGACTGGAAACTCCGGACTGGAATCGATGAGGTCCTGTGGAAGGATGTTTCATAAAGTCTTTCGCCTCATCCGGTGATAAATATAGAGAAATATCAGCCGATCGCGCCGGTCCTTTAATTCGCAGCGTAATCCTTTGATGCCTTGCTTGAGGAGGGTTTTGACCGTATTGACGGAAACATTCAGTTCTTCGGCAGCTTGTTTATAGGTTTTATCCTGTAGTATGACGAAGTCGACTACCCTGCGGGTTTGGAGGGGTAATTTCTCCAGAATGGCGGCGATGAGCTTCACCCTTTCGTCGTCTGTATGGCTTGCTTCTTCCTGGGCGATCTGGAGGTGGGGAAATTCGAGGCTGGTAAGGGATAGTTTTCTTTTTTCCAGCCAGTTGAGACAGGCATTTTTGATGACGGTGAACAGAAACGTACTGAATGCTTCGGCTTTGACGGGGGTAAAAGCCCGCTTGGTCCAGAGCTTGACGATTTGTTCCTGCACGAGATCCTCTGCTTCCGGCAAATTATGCAGGTAGCTTCCGGCGAAAACAACCAAGGGTTTATAATATCTGATGAACAAGGCTTCGATGCCTTGTTCATCATGAGCATTCAACTTTAGCAGTATGTCCTGATCTTTCAGCATGCTTCCCGAATATACGAGCAGCAAAGATAGTTGAAAAAATAAAATCCGGTTAGGGATCAGCGGATATAGGGTATGTTAAAATTTTGTTCCGACAAAGGGGTGAACAGGCTGAAGTTGCCATGACCGGCTTCGTAGGTCACATCCATGTAACTACCGTCCATCTGTCCGATATGCTGTAGGAGGCCTTCTGCATTATAACCGTATTCGGTGGTCCGGCCATTGCGGTCGATCCGGATTAATAGCTGATTGGCATAATGATATTGCATTTCGAGCTTATCTCCCTGTAGAGACGTGAGGTTCGTGCCGGAATAGACCGGCCGGTATTGTTCCGTCAGCCGGTAGTCTTCGGTGGTTTGGTATCTCTCGTCGCCCTGATACCAGTCGATGCCAAGCAGTTTATCGGCATTGTCGTACGAAAATACGGCTTTGTAAATGGTCCGGTTGAATTGTGCATTGTCGTCAGGATCTTCTTCGAAAACATCGTAAAACATCCGGCAAATTTTCAAACTTCCATTGAGATTGTATTCGTTGATGTAACGCAGGCGCTTATTGTTGAGGTATTTATTGTTGAAACTGGCGCCGGTGCCGACATCTTCCCTCGGACGGTAGTAGAAAAATTCCTGTGCTGCGACGATCTGATCGTTATATTCCGTTTTCATCGAAAACAGATTTCTGGTCATCAGAGGGATACTGTCTTTGGCAAGTTCTCCGTATTTATCTTCCAGTTTCCGTATGGAGTCGGGATCGATGGAAGGAATAAGGTCTGCGATATAATAGGTCCTGGAGTCCGTTTTTTCGGAGACCGTCAGTACGGCGATGGTGTCCTGGGCGGCATTACGGATTATGGCAGAGTCGACTTTCTCTTCGTAGTAGGTGAAAGTCATGGAAAAATCTCCCCAATAGTCGTTTTTCCCGCGGATTTCCTTTACCCTGAATTTATTTTTCGTTTGGTTGGATGCCGTCTGCAGTTCTTCGTGATCGGACTTTTGGCAGGCCACAACATTTAAGCATAAAATAAAATATAAGATCAATTTTTTCATTGTAAATCGGTTTTAAGTTGACAATTACCAGGATTGGGGAGCGATACAAAGGATTCTTCCGAAACCGGGATAAACGGTCCAGTAGGCGGTGTCTTTTTCTAATACTCCTGCTCCCAGGTTCATAATCGGGATGGTCAGTATACTTCCCTGGCGGGAGGCTTCATCCCATATCGTAATGACCATCATCCGGAACTGGGCGGATATCTTGGTGGGTTCGCCCCCGCTTTCGCTGTCTTTGATGCGGATGGTTCCTTGGTTGGATTTATTCCAAAGGTAGATGGAACTGATTTCTGCATTTGCTGAAAATTGTTCCGGATAGGCGGCTCTCAGAGCGTCGATACTGAAGCATTCGTGAGCTTTGGGGGTCTCTTCGGTTAAGAGGGCTGCATAGATTTTCCGGGAGGTGGTGTAATACAAGACCTTTTCACTTCGGGAGGAAGTGAATTGTACGGCATTTTTGATGTCGGTGCAAGCGTCGAGGTGATAAGAGGCTCCTGCATTAAAGTCGGTGACTGAGTAGGCATTGCCGGGTTCGAAGGTATACAGCAGGTAATCTTCCGTTTCTTTGGACCGGAAGACAGTATAGACCATGCTGGCATTGCCCTCGCCCATGTACAACGGTTTCTGCTTGCCGAGGTTCGGTTTGAACTTCGAATTAACAAGCAATCTTTCGTAGTCCTGGCATTCCAGAAAGCGGTCGTTGAGTTCATCGTAGAAGTAAACATAACGGTAGATGGGCCATTCGGTGGAGAAACCGAATCCGCAATGTACTTCATATTCGGAAAAATCGGAGGTTTCCAGGGGGGCACCGTAATTCAGGTTTCCCCAGCGGGTGTCCCTGCAATAGAGAATACCGTCGATGGTCATGAATTCGTGAAATTGTGTGTTCTCGAACATCATTGCTTCGGGCTTGAAGTGTAGTTCCGGAACATGTACGTAAAAGAAATCGTTGGTGACGCCATTTAGGTTATACTGATAGGGATCCATGCGGTAGGCCGAGTGATCGGTGATTAAAGTCAATGTTCTTTCCGAGCCGTTACCTTCGCCGGGAGCTAACATTTGGGTGACTTTGCCGTCCAGAAGCTGACCGAAATTGCATTGGGAGTAGACGGAAGTCATGGTGATGGTGTTTTTTTCGTTGAAGGGATTAAATAGTACTCCTCCCCGGAAATTAGAGGAAACGATCAGGTTCAGGTCGGTGTGCAGTTCATCTTTGGTGTCGGCAACCAACAATCCCTGTCCTAGTTTGGCGCTTACTTTTACTTTGAATTCTTCATAATTTTGCAGGGAGGTGGTATTGTCCGTGACCGTAAGCAGGAGACTATATTCGTCGGAACTTTCAGGAACTCCGATGACGGTTTTCAATATCATATTGGTACCCAGTAATTGGGGGACGATGTCGTTGCCGGAGATTTCCCATTTATAGCTCAGGTCGGCATCCTCCACGCCGATTTTGTATACGATGGGTGAAATTTCCAGTGTATCCAGTAAGTAGACGCTGAGTGTTTTCGAGGCTCCGCCCAGGTCGATGACCAGCGGCTCGATCTTCCGGATGTCGGTATTGGATTCGTCTTCGTAGCAAGCCGTAAACATACAGCTTATCAAAAGGCTAAGTAATATTATCAGGTTTTTCATAGACTCGGAATGAATTAGATTTAACATTATTGTCTCATTTCAACCGGTTTGCCTTTACTCGGTCCGTCGTCGTGCGTCAGTGGCCCGTCGGGACCTTCATTGTATTTGCGTAAAGCGGTTTTGACGACTGCGACGTTGGCCAGGAATTCCTGGATCGGCATGTTCCATAGTTCCGGATCCGGATTGGAAGAGCCCCAATAGGGCAGGGATGTACGTTGGGTGGTCTCTTTGATGAAGCCCCACCACCGGGTGGAATAGTCGCCGAAATAGTAGTATAGGCTTGCTGCCCAATTGGCCGGTTGAATTTCTTTTGCCGTTACCTCTACCTTTACGATCCTTTTTTGGTAGGTGATTTCCTGAAATTCGTCATTGGCTTCGATTTGCAGATGGAAGACATAAACGCTGTCATCCAATTCGGGACCATAGTTCAATTCGAGGGATACAGTACCCACGGAATTATTAGCGGGAATAGTGCTTTTCAGTATTTTATACCGTTCGGGTAAAAGGGTATTTTCCCGGGCCGTATCGTTTTCTACCAGGGTTACCTTGACCTCCCGTTCGGTTTCGGAGAGTTTTCCATAGATTTCCATTGGAAGCTTTATGGTGTCTGTTTCTACTCCTATTTTTTCTTTGAAGCTGTAAGAATACGCATCCAGCGTAAAATGGACTCCTGCTGGCTGGTCGAAGATAGTGGTTTCCGATTCCTGGCTAGAGACTAGCAGGGCCAGGAATATTGCTGTGCCTAAAAAGCGGGTTAAGCTATGTTTTATGTTTTTCATGGTCATTCTTCTTTAGGGTCTGTAATTTCTTGTTCTCTTCCTCCGAGATTGATTTCGTCTTCCGGAAGGGGAAGGACGTAAACTTTATCCGATCCGGGGACAGTCGTATTGGGGATTTGAGTATACCCCAGCCGTTTGTAGAAATAAAACAGTTGACCTTCGCCCAGAAATTCTTTTCTCCATTCTTTTTCGATTTCTTTGGTCACTTTCTCCTGGTCGAGGGTGAGGGGAAGATTATTCGATTCGGCAATTCCACGGCTTTTGCGCACCTCGTTCAGCAATTCGATGGCTTTTTTCCGTTGTCCCCGGGCGTTCAGGCATTCGGCAGCCATGTAATACATCTCCGACATTTTGATGAGGGGCATCATATTGGGGTATTTGTAATTGCTGACCTCGTAAAACTTCCGGTTGGAATAGTCCGGTTCGGTGTACAGGCGGGTATATCTGTAATCCGAATTGCCGATTCCTTCGCTGATCTCGAATAATTGATTCACATATTTGAATTCATGGAAAAACAGGTTGTTGTTAGGGTTAGGACTATTATACTTGGGATCGATCAAATCTTTTAGATTTTCAAATAATTGATATACATCCAATCGGAAAAGATGTTCGGTGGAAAAAGTAAGGTCCAGGTTAGCTTCTCCGTTTTTTATATCCATAGACTGATCGGGCACCCATCTCAGGTCTGTAATTTGGGAACGCTTATCCAGAAAATCCGTCAGGCAGACAAGGGCCTTTTCTTTGTCGCCTTCCCACAGGTATACGCGGGCCTGAGTGGCAACGACTGCCCAATAATTGAAACGTGTCATCCGATTGGTATAGAATTTGTCGGTATTGGGCAATTCATAGCCGTCTGCTCTGTGGGCTACGCTCCAGGGATCATAATGCAACAGCAAGCTTTCGGCTTCGGCAAGGTCTTTATGGATATATTCCAGCAATTCTCTGACGGTGGATTGCCGTGTGGTCATTTTGTCATAGGCAAAGACATAAGGAATGCTTATTTTATCCCAATTTTCCGGTTTCTTTTCCAGGTCTCCCCAACCGAACATTTTCAATAACTCGAAGTGCAGAAATGCCCTGAGGCCTATTGCTTCTCCGCGGATAATCTGATAGTTGGTGGGATGCAACACTTCTCTTTTCGCCTCGGTGTTTTCGATGATATTGTTTACGTTGGCGATGATATTGTACATTTGATTCCAAATATTGGCAATGATACTGCTGGCTTTATCGTATTCATAATCTTTAATCCGGGCATAAGAACTGTAAGTCTTGTCCAAAGAGAACTGTTGGCCGAGTACGTCCATGAATCCTGTCGTAAGTTCCCGTCCGTACAGGGCGCGGTCGCCCATTAACATGTAAATGCCGATGATGGCGTCTTTAAATCCGCTCTCCGACTCGAACATCACGTCGGATTTCATTTCCGTTTTAGGTTCGACATCCAGCCAGTTCTGGCAAGCTACGAGACAAAGCAGCAGAACGGCGATCGAGCATCTTTCGATTATTTTCATCTTTATCATAATTAGAAGGTTGCTGACAATGAAAAATTAAAACTCCGGGCAAAGGGATAGGAAGTTCCCCGTTCGATGTGAATGGATGATAGGGTAAATACGTCATTCATATAGAAAGAAAAGCGCAATAATTCCATGCCCATTTTTTTGATAAATGCATGCCGGTACATGTCGTAGGATACATTCACGGAGGACAGGGATAGTTCGTTTCTGTCCTGTACGAAGCGGGATGTTGGCTGGGTGAGCACTTGCCGGGGTTCGTCTTCATATTTTCCGTTAACCTGTACATAGGCGTAATCCAGCCTTTTGTAGGGTTTTATGTCTCCTGGCTTCCGCCAACGGCCGTCGTATACGCGTCGGTCGACGTTATAATTTAAATCGGCATTTTCGACCAGGTCGACCAGGGTTTTGTTGTACATTTGTCCGCCGAACTGATAGCGGAATACTAAACTCAGGCTTACTCCTTTCCAACTGCCGTTCATACCGAAATTTCCCTGAAAGTCGGGTAGTTCGTCGCCACAAACCACTTGGTCGGAAGCCCTCCAGGTGTTTGTGATTTTGCCGTCCTTGCCGACGAAAATCTCGTCTCCGCTGGCCGGGTCGATTCCCAGGGATGGAACGGCCCAGATGGCGTTCATGGATACCCCTTCATAGAATTTCTGCACCGGTTTGTTTTTAAATTTGTCTCCGGCAATTTCATCCTGTTTATCGTTATATTTTTTCATGGCATCGGAAATACCGGTGATTTTGTTCTTATTGTGCGACACTGCCGCTGTCAGTGTGAAATAGGCCCGGTCCTTGGACACCCGCCAGGGAGTATAGGTGAGGTAAAGATCGAATCCTTTGTTGCGCACGTCGCCGATGTTTTCCTTGACGGAGGCAAATCCGGTGGAACCCGGAATGCTCAGGTCCACCAGGGTATTTTTGGTCTGAGCGATGTAGTAGTCGAATTTTAAGGTGAAGTTATGGGCGATATTGAGGTCTATTCCTATGTTATAGTCGAGTTTTTCCTGCCATCTCAGATCGTCGTTTTTCATACCCTTCAGATAAGCACCCTGGAAATTATCGTAGTTTCTATCCATGAAATAGAGGTAGGAGGCGATGGAGGCATAAGCGTCGGAACTCTGAGAGCCTGTATATCCTACGGATCCCCTCAATTTCAGCAGATCGAGCGATTCCCATCCTTTCATCCACTTTTCGTTGTGAATGTTCCATCCTGCCCCTACGCTCCAGAACTGACCCCAACGGCTATTGGAACCGAATTGGCTGGAAGCGCTGGCCCGGTAGGATCCGTCGAGCAGCAACCGATTGTCATAGGTGTAGTTGGCGGCCATAAGAATCCCCAAATCTCGGTTGGTGGCTTCCGATCCCTGAGGTTTGCCGTCTTTGGCATACTGTTTGGCGAAAATGATATTGTTCATTTTATCGTTGGGAAAGCCTTCGGCCAGGTAGATGTCTTCCTGGTAAGTGTTTTCCGAAAGGTTGTAGCCGATGTTCCCGAATACGTAGTGTTTTTCGCCGAGTACTTTGGAATAGGTTACATTCAGGTCGCCGGTAAGGACCTTGTTGGTTCCTTCGTTGATTTGATAGGAGCCTCTGCGGAAGTAATCTTCTTCTGAATAATTTCTGAATTTGAGGTGGTTGGCGGGATAGAACTCATCGGCTTTCGTCCGTTTTTCTGAAATGCCGAAGCGACCGGTGGCTTTTAAACCCGGTTGAATATTCCATTCGATGTAGGAGTTATTGGTTACTTCGATGTATTTCTGTTGCAACTGGGTATTTATAGAGGCGTTGTACAAGGGATTGTCGACAAATTCCTTATCCGTTTCTTCAATAAACTGCGTGGCTATATTGGGCGTCAGTTTGCCGTTTTTATCGTAGGGACTCCAATAGGGGTTGAGTTTGGCATATTCGTCGAAAGATCCGTAGGGAGAGTCGTCGCTGACGTTGGAGGTCACATTCAGGATATTCCGGAAATTGAATTTGTGATGACGATAGGATAACATGATGGATCCTGCCGTATTGGTGCGTTCCGACCCTTTCATGACTCCTCTGATTTTGTTATAGGACAGGTC
>CAJKZL010000063.1 GCA_905204385.1 uncultured Odoribacter sp.
TATTCTGGTGAAATATGGTGTGCGAGCAGAAAGGAAAGGAAATAACGTCTGGGCGAAATCCCCGGATTATGATCCGGCCAAGCCGGTGATTCTGCTGGATGCCCATCTCGATACGGTTAAGCCGAACGGGAAGTGGGAAACCGATCCTTTTACACCTACCCTGAAAGAGGGAAAGCTGTATGGGTTGGGGAGCAATGATACCGGGGCAAGCGTGGTGTCCATGCTGGCGGCTTTTTTGCAATTGGTGGAAAAGTCTCAGGCTTATAATCTGATTTGGCTGGGATCTGCCGAAGAAGAGAATACCGGAAAAGGAGGCATACAGAGCGTGATTCCCGAATTGGGACGGGTGGACCTGGCTTTGATAGGAGAGCCTACCGGTATGCAGGCTGCTGTTGCAGAGAAGGGATTGATGGTGATCGATTGCATCGCTAAAGGAAAATCGGGACATGCCGCCCGGGAGGAAGGCGTAAATGCTATTTACGAAGCATTGGCTGATGTCGAATGGTTCAGAAACTATCGGTTCGACAAGGTATCTCCTTTGCTCGGAAAGGTGAAAATGACCGTGACCGGAATTAATGCGGGCACTTTACACAACGTGGTTCCGGCAGAATGTCGTTTTATGGTCGATATCCGGGTAAACGAATATTATACCAATTCCGAAATATTTGAAATCATCCGTCATCACGTCAAAAGTGAGGTGATTCCCCGTTCCTTTTCCCTGAATTCTTCCGCTATTGCCGAAGATCATCCCATCGTGAGACGGTGCAGGCAAATGGGGCTGAGCACTTATGGATCGCCTACGACCTCTAATCAGGCGGTAATTCCCTATGTTTCCCTGAAAATCGGTCCCGGTGACAGTGCCTGCAGCCATACGGCAAATGAGTATATCACCCTTGAAGAGATCGATCAGGCTATCGATGTTTTTGTCGCCTTGCTGGATGGATTCGACTTTAATTTAGAATAATAAGGATCTCTTCTCTCCGAAGGACGCTGAAGAAAAGTGAGGGAGGGGGATGCAATAGACCATTAAAATATAAGGATATGAAATTATGGGATAAAGGATATAATATCGACCGTTTTACGGAAGCATTTACCATAGGTAAAGACAAGGAATTGGATGGGATGCTGGCCAGGGCGGATGTATTGGGAAACATGGCGCATCTGAAAATGTTGCACGCTATTCATCTGATTACCGACGCGGAGTTGAAAGATTTATCCGGGGGACTCCGGGATATCCTGACGGACATTGAACAGGGAAACTTCCGGATTGAAGAAGGAGTGGAGGATGTCCATTCGGAAATCGAGTTTTTGTAGACTCAAAAATGCGGGGAAGCGGGCAAAAAGATCCATACAGGCCGTTCCCGGAACGACCAGGTGTTGACCGATCTGAAATTATTTGCCCGTTCAGCTTTGATAGGCATACTGGAACAGGTGGAATCGTTGTTCGGGTTGTTGTTGGAAAAAGCAGAGGCCAATCGGGATGTTTTGCTTCCCGGATATACCCATCTGCAAATCGCCATGCCTTCTTCTTTCGGTATGTGGT
Organism: uncultured Odoribacter sp.; assembly: GCA_905204385.1. Next base: position 1,544 of record CAJKZL010000063.1, read on the forward strand.
TCGGTGCTTATGCGGAGTCTTTAGCCGACGATCTTTTGATGCTGAAGGCTGCTTACGATCTGGTCTATACGAATCCTTTGGGGTCTGGGGCAGGTTATGGATCGTCGGTGCCTTTGAACCGCACCCTGACGACCCGCTTGCTGGGCTTCGACGATTTGGCGTATAACTCCGTCTATGCGCAGATGCAAAGGGGAAAAATGGAAAAAAACGTACTGTTTGCCCTGGCAACGATAGCTACGACTGTGGGAAAAATGGCTGCCGATATTTGTCTTTATTCCTGTGGTAATTTCGGTTTTGTGAAATTACCCGACCGATATACGACGGGTTCGAGCATTATGCCCCATAAGAAAAATCCAGACATTTTCGAACTGATCCGGGCCAAATGCAACCGCTTGCAGTCTTTGCCGGGCCAAATGGCGATGATATGCGCCAATCTGACTTCCGGATATTTCCGTGATATGCAACTGACCAAAGAGATTTTTTTGCCTGCTTTTCAGGAATTGACGGATTGTTTGTTTATGACGGAAACGGTGTTGAAGGAAATACAACTCAATACAGATATTTTGGCCGATAAACGATATAATTATCTTTTTACGGTGGAAGACGTCAACGACATGGTGGCTGCGGGAGTACCTTTCCGGGAAGCCTATAAGACTATCGGGTTGAAAGTGCAGGCGGGAGAATATGATTGCGATACGCATCGTCCTTTACATCACAACCACGAAGGGAGTATAGGAAATCTCTGTCTGGATGCCATTCGCTCCAAATTTATGAGACATAAATCTGTCTGGGAAGTGGAAAAAGTGGTGAAAGCGGAAGAGGATTTAATGGCGGTTGGGTAAATTTTCCACAATCGTTCGATCCTATTCTACAATTTCCACAACTATATCCTTTGCTTTCAGCGTAGAGAAGGTTAGAATAATACAAATTATTTTAGCCTTTTTTCTTTGCTGTGAGATAGTATATATGTTGAATATCAGTTTTTTGCTGTTGTAGCTCCTTGCTCGCTCCCTGAATTTTTATTAAAGGACTCAGGAAAATACATTCGTTCCGGCATGCTTATTTCTTTGTTTTTGATGAACGAAACCAAGAAAATAAGGATGATGAAAAATACAGGTAAAAACATAATGGTGGCATTGCTTGCCGGGATATTTATTTTTTCAGCTTTCTCCATAAATATCGTATCTCTCTCGGCGACCGAACTCCCTAAACATGAAACGAAAACAGGAAATGCGGCTGTAAAATCGGCGAATATCGGTTTGCGTTTCCTGGGAGATATCGAGGGCAGAGTCGTGGAAATTGCAGGCATACCCCAAAAAATCAAGTCGGCTGTTATCAGTAAGTTTGTCGCTTATTCTATCGAAGATGCCTTTTTAGGGAAAGATGGGGTTTATCGGTTGGTGTTGAGAAACGAATCTTCCAGACGGATCGCTTATTATGCGGAAGATGGGGAATACCTGAAACAGGAAACAGTCAAAGAGGGAATGCGGTTGGTATCCCTCACGGACTGATAGAAACGGATTCATTCGGGCGGGTCGATAAATCCGCCTCATTCGATCGAGTAAAGTTTCATTTTATTGTATAGCGTTTTGCGGTCTATTTTCAACAAACGGGCCGCTTCGCTTTTGTTGTTATTGCATTTGGCCAGTGCTTCGCGTATCAATTCGACTTCGTGGCTTTCGCGCTTCAGGGCCAGATCTTCCACCGTAGGTACAGCTTTTTGGGATAATTCGGCAGGAATATGTTCCAGGGTGATAAATTCGGATTGGCACAATAAAGTCGCTCTTTTGACTACATTGCGCATTTCCCGTAAATTGCCGGGCCAATTGTAGTTTTTAAAAACTTCCAACACCGCTTCCTGGAAACCGATGACATTTTTTCCTAATTCTTCGTTGGAGGCAGCTAGAAAATGGTTGGCGAATACCGGAATATCTTCACGTCTCTCTCTCAGACTCAAGGCTTTCAATGAAAATTCGTTCAGTCGGTGGTAAAGGTCTTCGCGGAAGTTACCTTCGGCAACAGCTTTCGTAAGGTTTTCATTCGTGGCGGAAATAATGCGTACGTCGAAAGCGATCTCTTTATCGCTTCCGACCGGTTTTACCTTGCGTTCTTCCAAAGCCCGCAGCAATTGCACTTGTACGTCGTAGCTCAGATTTCCGATTTCGTCCAGGAAGATCGTTCCGCCGGAGGCTTGAACAAAATATCCGGTTTTGTCGCTGATGGCCCCGGTGAAGGCTCCTTTGATATGGCCGAAAAATTCGCTGGCGGCTAAATCCTTAGGGATCGCTCCACAATCGACTGCAATAAAAGGGGCATCTTTCCGGTTGCTTTGCTCATGAATCAGACGCGCGATATATTCCTTGCCCGATCCGCTTTCTCCGGTGATCAACACCGTCATCATCGTAGGCGCTACCAAATGAATATATTCGTATAATTTATCGGCTTCCTGGCTGCTGCCTTTGATATAAGCTGCCGATGGTTTCGTCCTGGTCCTTTTTTTTCCTGCCGCTTGCACCTCTTCTCCAAGGGCATCCTGTATTTTTTTCAATATCTCGTCCGGGATAACGGGTTTGGCGACATAATCGAAAGCTCCCAGCTTCATAGCCTGTACCGCCGTATGGATATCGGCATATCCCGTCATCAGAATCACCTGGATTGCGGGATCGACCGTTTTCACGTTTTTCAAGAGGAACATTCCGTCTTCGTCGGGTAAGCGCAGGTCTGTCAGAATTACGTCGTATTTTGTATTTTTTGTTTTGCTCAATGCTTCCCGGCATGAAAAAGCTTCGTCTACCTGAAAGCCCCGCTTGCTTAGCCAGGTTTTCAGCATAAGACAGAAAGTAGTATCATCGTCTACCAGTAATATTTTTGCCATTCCTTTTATCCTTTCTAAATACAGGACGAAGTTAAGAAATATTTTTTATACCTATCTCCCTCTATGGGGATTAAGGCCGACCCTGTCGATAATTTTAGAGCTGACTGTTAAATAGAAGCAAGAATTTCGCTAATCCGAAGGGATACGAAATTATTTGTAAAATAATGTTATTTTTGTGTGGGTATATATGCTTGAGTGTAAAATGAGCAAAGATCAGGAAATAATCGCCTTGTTGAATCAGGATCGGAGGGCAGGAATGAAACTGCTCTTTCGGGAATATTACCGTCCGCTATTTTTGTTTGCGTTGCATTATGTTGCCGATAGCCAGGTTGCTGAGGACATCGTTCAGGATCTTTTTGTTCGTTTATGGGAAGAAAAATATCTGGATAACTATATTCCGGGTTCTTTAAAGGCTTATCTTTTTACTTCCGTGCGGAATGCCTGCTATACCGAATGTAACCGGAAGGATATTTTGCGGGATAGCATGGGCTTTGAAAAAATCGATATTGAAGCCGATGTCGCCTTGGCTATGAATCAGGAAATCGTAGACAGGATTATGGGAGCCATTGAAAAACAGCCTCTACAGACACGTCGTGTATTGGATTGTATATTGATGCAGGATATGAAGTATAAGGAGGTGGCCGATGCCTTGTCCGTAACGGTCAACACGGTTAAAACGCTGCTTCGTGTGGGTATGAAATCGTTGCGGGAGGAATTGAAGGACAGCGAAGAACAACTTATTTTATTTTTTATAGGAAAAATATTAAAATCCATTCACCCATTTTGATTTTTATTTAGTTATATAAACAAAGAACTTGATGTTGTGCGTTTATATAATGGGATAGTTATGCGGGTACCTGAAAATATAGAAGAGATGATCTATCGGGAGGAATGGACTCCGGAGGAGCAGGAGGTGCTGGAAACCTGGATGAAAGAAAGCGCCGAAAACGAGAAGGTATTCATAGCCTATCGACGCGTGTGGCGGATGGGAAAATATGCGGGGTATTGGCGCAAATGCGGAGGAGAAAAAGATTGGTGGGCTATTGTGAACCGGGTGGACAGGCGAAGACGGAAAAGGAAATTTTTGCGGATAGCGGGAGTAGCTGCCATGTTGGTGATGATGTTAGGAGGCATTGGGTGGGGATGGAAATTTTTGCAGTCGCCTGTGGCCGAGCAGGAGTTGCAATCCCTCATGCCCCGGCCCGGTACGTCTAAAGCATTGTTGGTGTTGTCTTCCGGTAAACAAATAAGTCTGGGGAATGTTCGGAAACCGGAAATCTCCGAAGAAGGCGTTATCATACAGAATGATTCGGCGATGATTGTGTATTCCCCTGGAAAAGAAAAGCTTGCCGGAAAGGAAAAGTTCAATGAATTGATTGTCCCGGTGGGAGGAGAATACAAATTGTGTTTGAACGACGGTAGTATTGTCTATTTGAATTCGTTGTCGCGGCTCAGATATCCTGTTTGTTTTAAAAAGGATAAACGGGAAGTGATCCTGGAGGGAGAAGCTTATTTTGAAGTATCGCCTGACGAGAAACGGCCGTTTGTGGTGCATACGGAAAAATTTGGAGTGAGTGTTCTGGGGACTTCTTTTAATATCATGTCTTATCCTGCCGATTCGTTGTCGGAAATTACTTTGGTAAGCGGGAAGGTAGATGTGAGAGTAGGGCGACGGTCTACCGTTTTAAAACCTTCGGAACAAATTGTGGTGGGACACCGGTCTTTGGAAACGACGGATCGTATAGTGAACACGGCCGACTATATCGGCTGGAAGGACGGTTTGTTGAATTTCAGGACGATACCGTTCGGTGAGTTGGCGGTAAAATTGGAACGTTGGTTTAATGTCGATTTTAAATTTTCCGACGAAAGGCTCAAGCAATTGAAATTTTCGGGTGCCTTTCGGAAATATGACGATATCGGCTATATATTATCCTTGATCGAGAAAACCTCGGATGTTTCATTTAAAATAAATCGACATGTCATCATGGTAAATCGTCGTTAATGTCCGGGAAATAAAAACCGGAATGTGGGTCCAGCACATTCCGGTAGAAATCCTCCCGGAGGAGTCAGTTTATTAAACCTAACTACAAAGTTATGAAAAAAAAACAAAGGGATGTTTTGCTTTGGGAAAAAAGCAAAATCCGAAAACTATTCAGAATTATGAAGTTAACCAGTTTCATCTGCCTCTGTTTTGTCTGTTCTGTTTCTGCGAATGTAATGTCACAAAAATTGACCATGCACTTAGGTGAAACCAGTATTCAGCGGGTTTTCGATGAAATCCGCGAGCAGACGCAGCGTATTGTGCTTTATAACGATGACCGATTGTCGTCTGCACAGAAAGTTATTGCCGATTTTCAGGATGTTGAATTAGAAACGATACTCAAGAAGATTCTGGCGAATAGCGGAATGGACTTTCAGTTGGTGGACGACTATATCCTCATCGTGAGAGATAAGGGTGACAAATTTACGTTGCCCCAGCAAGTCCGCGAGATTACCGGAAAGGTGACCGACCGGAAAGGAGTTTTCCTGCCTGGCGTATCGGTAACGATAAAAGGTACGCAATTGGGCGTATCGACGGATGCGGATGGAAATTTTCGGATTTCTCTTCCCGAAATAGAGAGCCTGGTGCTTGTATTTTCATTTGTTGGAATGAAAACACAGGAGATACGCTATACCGGTCAGAAGACATTGACGGTAGTGCTGGAAGAAACCGTAACCGAGATGGACGAGGTGGTAGTGACAGGTATCTTCGAGCGGAAGAAGGAGAGTTTCACCGGAAGTGCCACGACGTATAAAGCAGAACAGTTGCGGATGATCGGCAACCAGAATGTTATACAGGGATTGCGCACTTTGGACCCTGCTTTTGCGGTAATGGAAAACAATAATTTCGGTTCGGATCCCAATCGGCTTCCCGAAATTGAAATCCGGGGGACGAGTAGTTTTGTGGGTTTGAAAGATGAGTTCGGTATCAATCCTAACCAGCCTCTTTTTATTCTGGATGGTTTTGAGACAGACCTGAAAACGGTGATAGGCCTGGATATGAGCCGGGTGGAATCGCTGACCTTGCTGAAAGATGCTGTCTCTACGGCGATTTACGGGGCACGTGCAGCTAATGGAGTAGTCGTTATCGAGACGAAAAGACCACAGCGGGGAAAATTGCAGGTGTCTTATCTTGGGGATTTTAGCCTTGAAATCCCGGACCTCTCGGGCTATAATTTGATGAATGCTGCCGAGAAGCTGGAATTTGAACGTCTTTCCGGAGCTTATGAAGGGGCGACTCTTGAATCTTCGAAGATATTCGAACAATTTTACAATGAACGTTTGGCAGAGGTGGCGAGAGGAGTGGATACCTATTGGTTGGGGGAACCCTTGAGAACGGCTTTTTCGAATGCTCATTCCTTGACGATAAGTGGAGGCGATGACGTTATTCTATATTCATTGGGCATTTCTTTTAAAAATACGCAGGGCGTCATGAAGGAATCCTATAATAAAAATCTGAATGCTCATTTCGATCTTTCTTACCGGTATAAAAATTTATTGTTCAGAAATAATCTCACCCTCTATCACGAGAAAGGGAATGATTCGCCTTACGAGAGTTTTAAGAATTTTGCCGAGGCCAATCCTTATTTCCGCAAGTACAATGAAGAGGGTGTGGCGGAAAAATATCTGACGACGCCGGGATTAGGAATGGGCCAGACCATATACGGGGAACCGGAGAATATTCCCAATCCTTTGTATAATGCTTCGCTGAATAATCGTTCTGTAAAGAATACTTTTCAGGTAAGGAATAATTTTAATATCGAATATACTATTGTTTCCGGACTGAAGCTAAGGGGACGCTTCGGGGTGGAACGTTCGGATTTGAAGGAAGACAGTTTTAATCCGGCCAAACACACTAAGTTCGATACGGAATCCGATCCGTCCAAGCGGGGGCATTATGAAGCCCGTTTTACCGAAGGCATGACTTACGATGGCGATGTAACGCTTACCTTCGGGCAATTGTTCCGGGAAAGACATATGGTAAATGCGGTAGTGGGATGGTCCATCAATTCCAAAAAAAGCGATATGGAAGGATATGAAGCGATAGGTTTTCCGAGTTCTGTAATGGATCATCCGTTGTTTTCCCGGGGATATCCCGATAATGGAAAACCTTTGGGAAGCGATGCTCATTCGAGAGCTGTCGGATTTTATGGACAATTCGGTTATGTCTATGACAACCGTTATCTCTGCGATTTGAGTTACCGGAGTGACGGAGCGTCCCAGTTCGGTGCTAACAAACGTTTTGTCGATGCCTGGTCGGTGGGACTGGCCTGGAATCTGCATAATGAGAAGTTTATGCAACATGCGGATTTCGCAGATATGATAAAGATACGAGCCAGTGTAGGAACGCCGGGATATCAGAATTTCAGCTCTTACCAGACTTTGTCGGTTTATAATTATGATGCTTCTTCTTCTATGCGTGACCGCTTCGATTATCTGGGAGCTTATCTGGAAAAGAAAGGAAATCCGGATTTGAAATGGCAGCAGACCCTGGATCAGAACTTCGGATTGGATTTGGGATTTTTTAATAATCGCCTGATGTTGTCGGCCGATGCCAGGAATCGATTGACGAAGGAATTGATCGCCTTTATCGGAACGCCCAGTTCAACGGGTTACGAGGGATATCTGGCGAATGTCGGGAATATCCGTTCGGTAGGATTTACGCTGAATGCTTCCGGGATTCTGATTAAACGACCCGCCGACGGTTTCCGCTGGCATATGAATTTGACGATGAGGCATAATAAGGACACTTACCGGAATATCGGCGACCACCTGGATTACCTGAACAAAGAGAATGTATCTAAAAGCCTGACCCGGTATGTCAACGGGAAGAGTGTTACCTCGCTCTGGGCAGTGAAGTCTCTGGGGATAGATCCCTCTACCGGTCAGGAACTATTTTTGAAAAAAGACGGACAGATCACGGTGGAACACGATTTCGACGATGAGGTTATCGTCGGCGACAGTCGCGAAAAATTGAATGGCATTGTCGGGACCAGCCTGTATTATAAAGGCTGGAGTCTGAATGTGAATTTCCGTTATAGCCTGGGGGCCGACAAGTTCAATACGGCACTTTTCGATAAAGTAGAAAATATTTCAGCCGCAAATGTCAAAAAAAATCAGGATAAGCGGGCTTTGTACGATCGTTGGAAAAATCCGGGCGACCGGGCAAAATTCAAAGCCATCGGCATGACCGGAAAGACGGAAATGTCGTCCCGTTTTGTGCAAAAAGAGAATTATCTGTCGGGAGAGTCTATCCGTTTAGGGTATGAGGCTTTTGATGCAAAATGGATGCAGGCGGTGGGGTTTACGAGATTTGCCGTCAGCTTGTATCTGAACGATATTTTCCGCTGGAGCAATATCCGCATAGAACGGGGTATCGATTATCCGTTTGCACGCTTGACTTCTTTATCTGTCAGTGTTAGTTTCTAACGTTAAAATACGATGATATGAAAACACATAAAATAATTACGCTGATATGCCTTTCGTTATGGCTGTATGCCTGTAATGACTGGTTAGACGTAAAGCCCGAATCTAAAATCGATGAACGTAAAATATTCAGTAGCGAAGAGGGGTTTAAAGAGGCTTTGTTAGGGGTATACGATAAAATGGCAAGTGCCGATTTATATGGAAAACGGATGACCATGGAATTTGTCGACATTCTGGGGCAGCGTTATAAAACTTCCGAATCGGCTTATGCCTACCGTCATGCCGGCGCCTATGATTATGCTTCTGCCGATGTCACCCCGCAGATAGAAGCTATCTGGCAGAAAGCTTATAATGCGATTGCCGATTGTAATAATTTACTGGAACAAATGACCGGTAGGGAGAATTTGTTTACCGGCGATAATTATGAACTGATCCGGGGAGAGCTGTATGGAATCCGGGCGTATCTTCATTTCGACCTATTGCGTTTGTTCTGACCGGTGTATAAAGAAAACAGGACTCAAAAATGCCTGCGCTATTACGACCGTTTCACACAGGCTATATTACCTGATTTTCTGACGGCAGAAGCTTTTGCTGTCAAAGTACTCGATGATCTCAAAGTGGCCGGAGAGTTATTGGCGAATGATCGGGTGAAAACCGAAAATCCCCGGAGTAAAGGCAGCGGCGATTCATTTCTGGGTTATCGGTTTAACCGGATGAATTTTTATGCCGTCGAAGCTTTGAAAGCCCGGGTATTGTTGTATACCGGGGACTTTGCCGATGCAAAGATTGCGGCTGCAAAGGTAATTGCAGCTTCGAAAGAACTGCGGGGCACGGAAGCCTTGTTCCCTTGGGTGACTCAAAGTGAAGCGGACAACAAACAGGACCCCGACCGGATCTTTCATAAGGAGATTATTTTCGGATTGTATGTATCGTCGTTGCCGGTATGGCAGGACGGTCTCTTTGAAGGGACGGACCGTACTATGGTATTATTACCCTATAAAAACCGGCTGGAAGAACTGTTCCCGAATGCAACCGATTACCGAAGCAATTGGTTTGGCTATGCGCCTTCACAGGATGATAAGATTGTCTGTAAATATGCAGAACCCGTTAACCGGAATCGCAATGTTTTCGAGAAAGTTGTGCCTATGATTCGTCTGAGCGAGATGTATTTGATCGCTGCGGAATGTACGGCAGATGCTTCGGAGGCTATTTTAAACTATATCAATCCGATAGAGGAAAACCGTCGGATGCTGCCTTATTCCGGGAACGAGGATTTGGGAGATTTACTGACCACAGAGTATGCCCGGGAATTTTTTGGAGAAGGGCAGTTGTTTTATTTCTATAAGCGGAGGAATGTAAGTTCGGTAAAGGACGGGTCGTCGATGTCGTCGATTA
>CAJKZL010000064.1 GCA_905204385.1 uncultured Odoribacter sp.
CGGATGGGCAAAGGTGCTTTAACAGAAGAGGAGAGGAAACCCTTGAAAACGTTCAAAGAGGCCGATGCTGTTTATAATAAGGGAGGTGGCTTTAATCATTCTTAAGGGAAGCTTACGGATGCATATCTGACTTTTTATTCTTTGTTTTTACCGCTTTTGGCTTTCCGATACAGGAAACCGGTTTTTGTTCTTCCTAATTCTATCGGGCCTTTGAAGAATAAATGGTCTTTCTGGTTGGCAAAGAAGGTACTGAAAAGGTGTCGTTTTCTGTCTGTACGTGAGAGTATCTCTGCCGGATTTGTGGAGAAGGAGTTAGGCATTTCTTGTTTAAGGTTTCCTGATTTAGGTTACTATTTAACGTCTTCGGATATGGATGTTCCTGCCTATCTGCAAAAATGGAATATTCCTTTATCGGTGCGGAAAGTAGGAATTACGCTGAGGCCTTACCGTTTTCCGGCTTCTTTGAATCCTGAAGAGCAATATGCTTTTTATATTTCTTCTATTGTTGACTTGGTGGTTTATTTAAAAGATATCGGCTATTATCCTGTTTTTGTTGCTCATACTCTGGGGCCTAGTGCGCATGAAGATGACCGTGTGGCCATAGAGGATGTTATCCGTAGGATTCCTCAGGGGACAGGGTTTGGTTATATCCATGATTATAACTTGAACTGTAAGGATATGATGAGTTTGTATGGCAGTTTTGATGTATTTGTGGGTACAAGGTTTCATTCGGTGATATTTGCGCAGAATATGAATGTACCGACGATTGCAATCGCCTACGGAGGAAATAAAGGAGTGGGAATCATGGAAGATTTGGGAATGAAGGATTTCGTAATACCCATAGAGAAGGTGTCCGGCGCAGAGTTGTGTCACGTGTTTCGTAGACTGATTTCTCAGAGAGGTGCCTGTATGGATAAATTATCCGGAATACGGAAGGAATTGGCTGAAAGGCGGGAAGATATGCTCCGTTTGCTTCAGAAAAATATTTAGCGAAGATATTGCTGGTTTTCATTTTATTTATTTGGATGTCTTATGCGTATATTTCATGTGATTACCCTGTCGTCGGTCGGTGGGGCGCAGTCGGTTGTGGTGAATCTGGCGAATGTTCAGGCGGAGAAGAATGAGGTGTGGGTGATTTCGTCGGCGGATGGGGAGGCCTGGAAGGCGGTGAGGCCGGAGGTGAAAGTGGTTGGAATACGGCAGTTGAGGCGGGCGATCGGATGGCGGGATTTGTTGGTGTTGCTGAAGCTGATTTTTTATCGCTGGAAATACCGTCCGGACGTGGTGCATCTGCATTCATCGAAAATGGGGGCCTTGGGACGGCTGGCTTTTTCTCCCCGGCGGACCGTATATACGGTGCATGGTTTTGATTCGATTCGCATTGCGAATCGTTTTTTTTTGCCGCTGGAGAAGGCTTTGAAGGGATGGTGTGCCAGGATTGTCGGGGTGAGCCGATATGATGAAAGGAATCTGATAGCTGAGGGAATCCGGAAGAAAGTGACCTGCATATATAACGGAATTGATGATAAATCGGTGGTGGATATAGAAAAATTGAATACAGGAATCCGGGAAAGAATAGGTCGGATCAGGGAAGATTATGGCAGGGTGATTATGAGTATTGCCCGGGATGACGCTCCGAAACGGATTGATTTATTTATTGAAGTGGCCCGTTTGTTACCTGAATATGCTTTTGTGTGGATAGGGAATAGTGAGGAGCATGAAAAAGGAGAGAATGTATTTCTGATGGGACAAATCCCTCTGGCGTGGCAATTACTGGAATATGCGGATGTGTTTGTATTGCCGTCGGATTACGAAGGTTTGCCGATGAGCATAATTGAGGCATTGGCTTTCGGGCGGCCGGTGGTGGCTTCGGATGTGGGGGGAATAACGGAATTGCTTGACAGGCGGAATGGATTTGCTGTGGAGAATAATGCGGAGGCCGTGGCGGCGAAAATCCGTTATGTGCTGGAAGATGCGGAACGGTATGCCGGAATGTCGCAGGCTGCGCGGCAGACTTACCTGGAGAAGTTTACAGTGGAGCGGATGGTGGAGGGGTATGACAGCATTTACCGGACAATAGTTGAAGGTTTAGACGATTGACCTGGAAAAACACTATAGAATGAGATTAGTTGGCAACAGTTGGGAATAATATCAAAATTAAGCTGCTTGTTTTTTGCCAAAGAAAACATCCTGGCCAAATACGGCGAAATTTTTTAAATGAAAATACCTTATGCGTCTTCTTTTTACCGGAGCATCCGGATTTCTGGGGAAAAATATACTGCCTGTTTTGTCACAGCAGTACGGGGTGGTTACGCTGGGAGTAAGCAGCGATGAAGATTACCGGGTAAACCTCAGTATGACGGTACCTGAACTGCCGGAAAGTTTCGATGTAGTCTTACATGCTGCGGGGAAAGCCCATAGTATTCCCCGGACAGAAGGGGAAAAACAAGTGTTCTATGATGTGAATTGCCAGGGTACGGTGAATCTATGCCGGGGACTGGAAAAAAACAGACTTCCCCGGGCTTTTATATTTATCAGTACTGTGGCGGTTTACGGATGCGAAAAAGGAGAAAATATTGATGAAACTCATCCGCTGGACGGAAGTACACCTTATGCTTTGAGTAAAAAGCTAGCGGAAGAATTATTACAGGAATGGTGTGGCAAAAACGGAGTGGTTCTCACGATACTCCGTCCCTCTCTTTTGGCTGGTACGAACCCTCCGGGTAATCTAGGAGCTATGATAAAAGGCATGGAAACGGGTAAATACCTGAGTATCGGAGGAGGCAAAGCCCGGAAAAGTATCCTGATGGCTGAAGACATTGCCCGCCTGGTTCCTCTTGTTGCCGACAAGGGAGGAATTTATAATATATGTGATAACGAACATCCTTCCTTCAGGCAATTGGAACAACTCATTACCGGACAGCTTGGGAAAAAAAGTCCGATGAATATCCCTTACTGGATGGCTAAAACCCTGGCGCTTGCCGGAGACTGTTTGGGAACAAAGGCCCCCATCAACTCGATGAAATTGGAAAAAATCACGGAGTCCTTAACTTTCAGCAATGAAAAAGCCCGGAAAGAACTGGGTTGGGAGCCTTTACAGGTATTGGAGCATTTTAGGATAAATAATATAGTAACCGGAAAAATATAGGTGAGACAAAGGGACGCTGAAGTGCCCCCCAAAAGTTGGACAAAAAACTTTTGGGAACTATGTCCGTTATACACAGTAAAGAAACCAAACTCCAGGCCATCCGTTTATATCATTGCGGATACGGCAGCATAGCCATTCGCCGGAAGCTTGGTGTTAATGAAAGCACCATCCTTCACTGGGTGCGATGTTATGAGTTAAAGGGGATCTCAGTCCTGACGAAACAGCCCTACAGTAAACTCTCTGCTTCAGAGAAAACAGCGATATTGGAGCAGATAGATAAAAAATGCTTATCTTGCCAAAGCGCCGCTTTACGTTACTCAGTGGGCCGCAGCAGCCTATACCGCTGGCAGCAGTCGGTAAAAGAAGGAGGAGGTTATGGTCGTTTTTTTCGGTTAAAAGGGCGCGCAAACACACGAAGGGATATGGGAAGACCAAAGAAACAACCACCACAGACAGAACTGGAGCAGTTACGTGAACGTGTGGCTTACCTTGAGGCAGAAAACGCCCTATTAAAAAAAGTGAAAGCCTTAGTAGAGGAAGAGGACGCCCGTCTGCGCAAGCTTGGGCAGAAGCCATCGAAGAACTAAGGCACAGACATAAGCTTGATCATCTTTTAGATATCAGGCAGATGGCACGTTCCACCTTCTATTATCATCTTCGCCGTATTGGCCAGGAAGATAAATACAGTGCTTTGCGCCAGCGAATCTCTTTCCTTTATCACCTTCATAAAGGGCGTTATGGCTACCGGCGCATCGTTTTATCCTTACTTAGTGAAGGGTATGGGGTTAATCACAAAACCGTAGGACGGCTGATGAAAGAGATGGACTTAAAATCGTGTGTACGTAAAGTACGTTACCGCTCCTACAAGGGAGAATGCGGCAAAGTGGCACCCAACGTTTTAAAACGGGACTTTACAGCACAAGGCCCTAATCGTAAATGGGCCACCGATGTCACCCAGATTACCATAGGGTCAAAGAAATGTTATCTCTCACCGGTACTGGATATGTACAACGGAGAGATTATAAGCTATACCCTGAGTGAACGCCCTGAATTAAAAATGGTCATGGATATGTTTACAAAAGCCTTGAAAAAGGTAAAGGATACAAAAGGACTGGTGCTGCACTCCGACCAGGGATGGCACTATCAGCATGAATCTTACCGTAAAAAGCTCGAAGAGTATGAAATCATCCAGAGCATGTCACGGAAAGGGAACTGCCTGGATAATGCCGTCATGGAAAACTTCTTCGGGATTATGAAGTCTGAATTGTTATATTTGCATAACTGGAATTCTTTGGAAGAGTTCACCCGGGAACTTAAGAAATATATGCATTACTACAACTACGACAGAATAAAGCTTAAATTAAAGGGAATAAATCCTGTCAAATACAGAGCTCATTCTTTGAATTATTCTTTTAATAATAGTGTTTAATCTGTCCAACTTTTGGGGGGCACTTCACGCTTACTTTGTCCCATTTTGACCTTAAAAAGTCGAAAAGGTCAAAAAGTTAAAAAAGTCGAAAAGAAACAGAACGCTGTTCCGTTTCTCCACCGCTTCATTGTTCCATTAGAAATAAGCCAAAGTAAGCGTCCCTTTGGTTCACTCTCCACTCTTTCACTTTTTTCTCATGTATTATTTGTTTGTTTTTGTATTGCTGCTGGCGGCAGAATGGTTTTATTTCCGGCTGGCAGGCCGGTTTAATATTATCGACCGGCCCAATGAACGGAGTTCTCATACGCGGGTAACGTTGAGAGGCGGCGGCATTGTGTTTTATTTCGGAGCATTGGTGTATTTTGCCGGCAGTGGATTTGAGTATCCCTGGTTTATGGCAGGACTGACGCTGATTGCCGGAGTGAGTTTTGTAGATGACATACGCTCGGTAGCTCCTCAGATAAGGCTGATCCTCCATTTTACAGCAATGGTTTTATTGTTTTATCAACTGGGTATGGGCGGGCTTCCTTGGTGGTATATCCCCATTGCATTGGTAGTATGCACGGGAATTATCAATGCCTATAACTTTATGGATGGGATTAACGGGATTACGGGAGGATACAGCCTGGTGGTATTAGGGGCTTTGGCTTATGTGAACCACTATCGGGTACATTTTGCAGAAACGCCATTGCTGGGGGTGATGCTTCTGGCAGTGGCGGTTTTCTGTCTTTTCAATTTCCGTAAGAGAGCGAAGTGTTTTGCCGGAGATGTAGGATCGGTGGGAATAGCGTTTGTAATTCTGTTCCTACTGGGGAAATTGATTTTACAGACCGGTGATCCAGGCTATATCATTCTGCTGGCCGTCTATGGGGTAGACAGTATTTTGACTATCATTCACCGACTTATATTGCATGAAAACATTGGTTTGCCCCACCGTAAGCATCTCTATCAGCTGATGGCCAATGAATTGAAAATACCACATACGACGGTATCTGCTTTTTATATGGTACTGCAAGCTGTGATCTTTGCAGGTTATCTCGTTTTCTATACTTACCGGTGGTGGTATTTTGCGGCGGTTGTTCTTTTGCTATGCACAGGTTATGTCCTTTTTATGAGAAAATATTTCCGCTTTTACCGAATAAAATGAAATTATATGTAGCTGTTAAAAAAAATAGAAATTATATTTTTCATAACTATTTTTAGTTGTATATGCAATTTATAAAATTAGGTATATATTTGTAACTACGATAAAATTTGAAGTTATGAATGATGCTATAAGTTTTTCTATTCCGGGTTATTTAAATCTGACAGAAGAGAATGGATGGAATAAGTTAGATAATAAATCTACCC
The DNA here is from genome assembly GCA_905204385.1 of uncultured Odoribacter sp. Next base: position 5,928 of record CAJKZL010000064.1, read on the forward strand.
ATTTTTTTGTATTCCGTTCACATTTTTTTGCAAAACGGTATCCTGTTGAAAATAAAATTAAAAAGGGTGAGATTATATCAAGTATAGAGAAGCCGGAAAATGTTTTGCTTGAAAAATCGGAGGGAATACAAGTAGAGTACGAAAATATACAAGTGGAAGAGACATTTAAGCAGTTATCTTTTTGTAAAGAGTTTGTCCGCGAATTGTGTGATGAATTATCCGGAAATTGTGGAGCTGTTGAAATCGGAATGCAGACAAGTCTGAAAGAACGGTTGAGCCAAAAATATGAGACGTATCTTCAAACTATTCATACTGTCAAAGAATCAGTGCAGAGAACTGTCAATGTGCGTTCGATTTTTCCAGAAAGTATGCCTGCAAAATATTATTACGTCAAATCTTATCAAAGGTATGCAATGGATATTATACTTGTAGGAATTGATTATTTGTATGTGAATTATGAAACGTCGTGTTTCGGACTACGGAAAAAGAGAAAAAAGCAACCCACTATAAGCGGTGTGAAAAAAAATAATTTTCTTAAAATAGGGCGGTTGATAGAATCTATTTACTATTGGGAACAGATATTGGATAGTGTTACTATTGTTTCTCAGGAAAACTATATTCCACAGGTAAAACATCCGGATGAACTAAAAATTAAAATGTGGAATAAGGCTGTAAATCAATACATGAGATATGACCTGAAACCTTCTCTTTATCAGCTTGCCAATGCTGCTTTCCCGTTGAAATGGGTAAATCGTAAAACGAAAGAATGGCAAAGAGAGGAATTGTTAAAACTGGAAGAAGAAGATTATAAAACCCGGTTTGGTATTTAATAATCGGATTTGGCGGATATGCCAACGGTGTGAGCGAGGAGTTGTTCCGGTGCGGTTTGTGTCTGCCGAGCGGACCTTGTGTGACGGAGGAGGATGCAGCGTATGTAGTCGATGAAATAAAGAAACTGATTCAGTAGTAGAAAAACGATCCCTTTGCGGGAGACTCGGACAAGGCCTGCCCCTTCGGGGGCGGGAGGGGTGTGCGGTGATGCGAAGCCTGAGCCTCCTTACTCCCAGCTACTTGCTTTATTCATCTCAAATCAGCCTGAATTTCACAAATTCTTGTTACCTTTGTTCTCATTGAATAACCTAAAAAGAATTGTAATGTCTCGAGTTTTAATTATCGGTGCCGGCGGCGTTGGTACCGTTGTTGCCCATAAAGTGGCAAAAAATAAGGTGTTTACCGATATTATGCTGGCCAGCCGTACGAAGTCGAAATGTGATGAGATTGCTGCGGCCGTCGGAGGCAATCGTATACAAACGGCCAAAGTGGATGCTGACAGCGTGCCGGAGTTGGTGGAGTTGATGCGTTCGTTCAAGCCCGATATCGTGATCAATGTGGCTTTGCCTTATCAGGACCTTACGATTATGGACGCTTGTCTGGAATGCGGAGTGAATTATCTGGATACGGCGAACTATGAGCCGAAGGATGAGGCGCATTTCGAGTATAGCTGGCAATGGGCCTATCACGACCGTTTTAAGGAAAAAGGACTGACGGCTATCCTGGGGTGCGGATTCGATCCGGGAGTGTCGGCGATTTTTACGGCATATGCAGCGAAACATCATTTCGACGAGATTCAATACCTGGATATTGTGGATTGCAATGCCGGAAATCACGGGATGGCCTTCGCCACCAATTTCAATCCGGAAATCAATATCCGGGAGATCACACAGAACGGCCGCTATTGGGAGAATGGCCGCTGGGTGCAAACCGGGCCGCTGGAGGTTCATAAGATGTTGAATTATCCGAATATCGGCGAGCGTGATTCTTATTTGCTGTATCATGAGGAACTGGAATCCCTGGTGAAGAATTTCCCGAGCATCAAACGGGCACGTTTCTGGATGACTTTCGGGCAGGAGTATCTCACTCATCTGCGGGTGATCCAGAATATCGGTATGGCAAGAATAGACGAGGTGGAATATAATGGAGTGAAGATTGTGCCTTTGCAATTCCTGAAGGCGGTGTTGCCCGATCCGAAATCGCTGGGGTCGAACTATCACGGGGAAACCTCTATCGGATGCCGCATCCGGGGAATCAAGGATGGAAAAGAGCGGACTTACTATATTTACAATAATTGCGATCACGAGGCTGCCTTCAAAGAAACAGGAACTCAGGCGGTCAGCTATACCACCGGAGTGCCTGCTGCCTTGGGAGCTGCCATGGTTGCCCGCGGACTGTGGAAAGGGGCCGGGTGGTTTAATGTTGAACAGTTCGATCCGGATCCGTTCCTGGCCGAATTGGGAGAGCAGGGATTGCCTTGGGTGGAAAAATTCGATATCGATCTGGAGGTATGACCGATAAGGATGCGATTTTAAATCACTGGGATTTGTCGGCAGTTCCGTCGCCTTGCTATGTGTTGCACGAGACTTTGCTGGCGGCCAATATGGAAGTGATCGACAGGGTGCGAAAGGCTGCCGGGGTAGAGATCATCGTGGCCCTGAAAGCCAATGCCATGTGGAGCATTTTCCCGGAACTCCGGCGACATTCGGACGGGGCCACTGCCAGCTCGCTGGCGGAGGCCCGTCTTGTGTACGAGGAATACGGGCAGCCTGCCCATACTTACGCGCCTGTCTATCCGGAAGGAGAGATCGACGAGATTTTGTCTTATAGTAGCCATATTACCTTCAATTCCCTCAGCCAATACCGGCGTTTCGGGGAACGGGCCCGTGCAAGGGGAGTTTCGTGCGGGTTGAGGGTGAATCCCGAATATTCGACAGTAGAGACCGATCTGTATAATCCTGCCAGTCCTGCTTCCCGCTTGGGGGTGCGGTCGGTGGACCTCGGTGAATGGCCGGAAGGAATCGAGGGCTTGCATTTCCATTCGCTCTGTGAGTCGCGGCCTGCGGATTTAGTGGGTACGCTGGAAGCGGTGGAACGGCGTTTCGGCCGTTTTCTGCCTCAGTTGAAATGGCTGAATATGGGGGGAGGGCATTTGATGACCCATGAGGATTACGATGAAGAGGAACTGATCCGCATCCTGTGTGATTTCAAGGCACGCCATCCGCACCTGCGGATTATCCTGGAGCCGGGAAGCGCCTTTACCTGGGACACGGGTTGCCTGGTGGCTACGGTGGAAGACAAGGTGTTCAACGGAGGGGTGAATACGCTTATGTTGAATGTTTCATTTGCCTGCCATATGCCCGATTGTCTGGAGATGCCCTATAAACCGGCGATCCTGGGCACGCACGAACCCCAAGAGGGGGAAAAGAGATGGAGAATGGGCGGAAACAGTTGCCTGGCCGGGGATTTTTATGGCGACTGGGCATGTGACGGAGGCCGGGAACCGGAGGTGGGAGAGCGGATTGTTTTCCGGGATATGATTCATTACACTATGGTGAAAACCACTATGTTCAACGGGGTCACGCATCCTTCTATCGGCATTTGGAGTCCCGGAGCGGGTTTCCGCTTGGTGAGAAAGTTCGGCTATGAAGATTACAAAGGAAGAATGTCCTGAAAATTCAGGCTATTCTTCTCTGGATTGGATATAATTTCTCCATTTTTCGATCAGTTGTTGCATGTCGGAAGGAATTTCCGAATCGAACGCCAGCCTTTCGCCTGTGACGGGATGTTCGAAGCCCAGGGTTTTGGCATGAAGCGCCTGACGTGGACAGATCCCGAAGCAATTATTGACAAACTGTTTGTATTTAGTGAAAGTGGTGCCTTTCAGTATTTCGTTTCCGCCATATTCTTTGTCGTTAAAAAGCGGATGCCTGATGTGTTTGAAATGAACGCGGATCTGATGGGTGCGTCCGGTTTCCAGCACGCATTCCACGACATTCACATATCCCAGACGTTCTAAAACCCGGTAGTGGGTTACGGCATGCTTGCCATGGCTGCCGTCGGGGAAGCAGGCCATGACTTTGCGGTTGACGAGGTTGCGGCCCACATGTCCTGTAATGGTTCCGGTTTCATTTTCCAGGTTTCCCCAGCATACGGCGACATATTTGCGGTCGGAGGTTTTGTGAAAGAATTGGGAGGCCAGGTGGGTTTTGGCCCTTTCGGTTTTGGCAATGACCAGCAAGCCTGAAGTATCCTTGTCGATGCGGTGGACCAGTCCGGGACGGGGATCATTGCCGGCCTGGAACAGAGGATTGCCTTTCAGATGCCAGGCCAAGGCATTCACCAGGGTGCCGGTGTAGTGACCGTAGGAAGGATGTACCACCATGCCTGCAGGTTTATCGACCACCATCAGTTCGTCGTCTTCGTAAACGATGTGCAGGGGGATATCTTCCGGGATAATCTCGATTTCGCGTCGGGGATAAGCCATGACTACGGTGACGACGTCGTGAGGCTTTACCTTGTAACTGGATTTTACGGCCTGGCCATTGACGAGGATGTTGCCGGCTTCGGCAGCTTCCTGTATCTTGGTGCGCGAAGCGTTCGGAAGGCGGGTCATCAGGAATTTATCCACGCGCAGCAGGTTTTGCCCGCTGTCGGCTTCTATGCGATGGTGTTCGTACATTTCGCCGGAGGGGGAGACTTCCTCGTCTTCCGGCAGTTCTTCCAGTTCGTCAAACTCTTCGGGCATTTATTGTCTTTTAGGTTGTTTATGGTTGTGAAAACAGCGGTTATTCTGTTATAGCCACCGAATCGGCTGCCACTAATTTCTTTTCGTTCAAGGTGATGTAGAATTCGATCGGAGTGCCCGCTTCTACCATTTGAGTCGTGTCCGGGTTTTGGCCGTATACGAAGGCTGTGGTCTGGTCCGTTTGGCGGGTAATGCTGCCGTCGGGAATGATCTCTCCGATGTTCAGGTAAGCCTTGCGTGCCATGTCGATGGCTTCGCGCAGCCTTTTCCCGGTAAACCGGGGTACAAATACCAGGTTGTTTCCTTCACCACTGCCCAGTACGATGTCGATCACCGCTCCTTTGCTCAGCATTTCTCCCGGCTGAACTTCGCGGTCGTTGTTTTTCAGCGCCAGCACCAAATTTTTAAACTCTGAGGGGACGTATTCGATGTGGCCGATGCGGAAACCCCGCACCTGCAAGGTCTGGAGCGTTTGTCGATAGGCGGCGTTCTGAAGGTTGGGAAATACTACTTTTTCCGGGCTGCGGGCATTGACGGTGAGGTGAATCAGGCGGTTTTCTTTCACGTGTGAACCGGCAGCGGGATATTGTTCGACTACAGCGCCCGGTTTTGCGTTTTCGTCGTAGAGAGAATCGATCTCCTGCACCCGGAGACGGGCTTTACGGGCATTGGCATGTCAACCATATGTATACCCATCCGGATAATGGGGTTGGCGTGATCAGTTCTTCCACGCCGGTTTATGGCG
>CAJKZL010000065.1 GCA_905204385.1 uncultured Odoribacter sp.
GAAAAATTGCCTGGGGTCACTATTCACTTGAAGGGAACCACTTTAGGCGTCTCTTCGGATGTCAACGGATATTTTGAGATGACCTTACCCCGCCGGGAGAAGATCATGCTGGAATTTTCCTTTATCGGCATGAAAAAGCAGGTGGTCGAATATAAGGGCCAGGAAGAGTTGATCGTTGTGATGAAATCCGAAGAATTAAGCCTGGATGAGGTTGTCGTGACGGGTTATCAGGTGATCGACAAACGGGAGCAAACGAGTGCCATCACTTCGGTTAAGGCCGCCGATATCCTGGTACCGGGCATGACCAGTCTCGACCAGGCGTTGGAAGGGAGAATCCCGGAACTGATGCTGATGTCTAATTCCGGAGAGATCGGCGCTACTCCCCGGATCAGGATCCGGGGGACCTCGACTTTGCTGGGAAACCGGGAGCCTTTGTGGGTGCTGGACGGAGTCATCATGACCGATCCTGTGAAGGTAGATCCCACGGAATTGAACGACCCGGATTATCTGAATATCGTAGGCAATGCTATTGCAGGCATCAATCCTCAGGATATAGAACGGATAGATGTCCTGAAAGATGCTTCGGCTACAGCCCTTTACGGTACCCGTGCCGCCAATGGGGTTATTGTCGTGACTACCAAAAAGGGAGCTATCGGGAAAGCGCGGTTTTCCTATAACCATACCTCTAAATTTACCCGTCGTCCCCGCTATACGGACCGGAATATCAATCTTATGAATTCGCAGGAAAGAGTACAGTTCGGCAAAGACTTGGCGGATATGCATTATGTGTTTCCTTCGGGTATGCTGATGGTGGGGTATGAAGGTGCTTTACACCGTTATCATTCCGGCCAAACCGATTATGAAGGTTTTCTGCAGGAAGTGAAGTGGTATGAAACGGTTAATACCGACTGGTTCGATTTATTGACCAGGGATACCTATTCCCATGGCCACAACCTGAGCATATCGGGGGGAAGCGAGGATGTCCGTTATTATGCTTCCATCGGTTATGACGATGAGGACGGCGTTTCGAAAACAACTTATCTGAAGCGTTATACCATGCGCGTAAATCTGGATGCGGATATCACTAAAAAATTGAAGGCTTTTTTGAAGTTGAGCGGTAATGTTCAGAAAAAAAATAACCTGATGGACGGACTCGACGCCATGGATTATGCCTATAATACCACACGAGCTTTACCGGCTTTTAACGAAAACGGTAGCTTGTTTTATTTTGAAAACCGCGCATACCCTAGCGGCTATGGAACTAAGATGTTCAGGTATAATATTTTAAATGAAATAGCCAACAGCAGTAATGAATATAATGGGAATACCGTCGCGGCTAATCTGGAATTGAAATACAAGGTCTTTACCTGCTGGGAAGTGGATGTGATGGGGTCTTATTCCCGCAGCAATACCCTGCAGGAAAAATGGTGGGGAGAAAAAAGCCATTATGTGGCGTTAATGAAAAACGGCGAATATGAAGATGCGCCTATAGGTGGGGATGACGGACAATGTCAGTTGCCTTACGGTGGGATATTGAAAACGGCGAGTACGACCAACGAAAGTTATACCCTTCGCTTTCAGTCGGATTTCCGTAAAGTGTTCGGTCGGGAGCAGCAACATTTGATCACGAACACCCTCGGGTTCGAGGCCAATGGGAATACGGTGCATGTGTTGAATGACGAGGACCGTTTATATGTGAAGGAACGGGGCATGAAATTCGTCGGTGATATCGATCTGGATAAATTTCCGCATTATAAAAATTGGTTAAAGAGTCCTCACCGTAATATCCAACATGGAATTACGAATATGCTGGCCGGTTATATGACTTTTGCCTATGGCTATAAACGCCATTTTATTCTGAATGCGAATTTCCGTTTCGATGCTTCCAATAAATTCGGCGACCGCAGCAATGAGAAATTATTGCCGGTATGGTCGGTTTCGGGCATGTGGAACGCTAAGGAAAACTTGTTGAAAAACGTGAATTTCATATCGGATATGCAATTCCGGGCTTCGTACGGAAAACAGGGAAATATGTTGGAAACCATGAGTCCCAACCTGATCATCCAACAGGGGGTGATCGATCCGTATTATGAAGAAAATGTGTCGACCGTATATACCTTCCCGAATCCGAATTTGATGTGGGAAGAGACTTGGCCGGTGAACCTTTCGTTAGACATCAGTATGTTGGATTCGCGTTTGACGTTGAGCGGCACCTATTATTATAAGAAAACGCTGAATTGTTTTACCAGCGTGAATGTCTCCTCGGTAAATGGAATTTCCACCTATGTGATGAACGGAGGCGATCTGGAAAATAAAGGTTATACGGTGCAGGCGATGGGAGTGCCGGTGAAACTGAAGAATTTTCGATGGAATGTATCTGCCTATGCTTCGGTAAACCTGAATACGGTGCAGACCAATACGGCTCAGAATTATACTTTGAACGACTATCTCAACGGCACGGCATTGATCGATGGTGAAGCGGTGAGTTCATTTTATTCTTATCGTTTCCAGGGATTGAATCCGATAAACGGAACGCCGGTATTCGATGATTACAGCGATCGGCGACATTTGCTGAAAGATAAAAATCTGGAAGAACTGGTATTGATGACCATGGAAAACAGCGGTACACGCGAGCCGAAAATGAGTGGAGGCTTGCAGACTTCCTTATCCTGGAAAGGTTTGTCTTTGTCTGCCAATTTTACATATAGCTTGGGGTCGAAAGTAAGATTGTTCCCGCTCTATTCCCCGATTTATGGAGGGGTAAAGGCCCAAACCAATGTACGGAAGGAATTTACAAACCGATGGCAAAATCCGGGTGACGAACGTTATACCGACGTCCCGGTCATTTTGAGCACCAGCGATCCGTTGTATAGCAGTACACAATATCATTTTTCAAATTCGGCAAATGCTAGCAACGATCCTGAAATCACCAAGATCACGAAATTTGCCGATAATATCTGGGATATGTACGATAAATCCGATTTCCGTGTAGTGAGCGGCAATTATTTGAAATGTTCGTCCATGGTTCTGCGCTATATCGTGGATGCAAAGTATTTGAAAAAAACGCCTTTTTCAGCCTTGTCCGTTAGTTTAAGCGGAACCAATCTATTTACCTGGTCGGCCCGGAAGCTGAAAGGGCAGGATCCTTCCCAGGCTGGATTTGCCAAGCCGAACTTATCCCTTCGGCCCACTTATACGCTAGGGGTGAATGTATCATTTTAAAGAAAGGAGTTTGAGATGAAAAATATATTGTTTGTTGTAGCCTTGTTCCTTTTTTGCGGATGCAGCAATTTTCTGAAAGAATATTCGCAGGATCTGGTCGTTGCTAAAAATGTCAGTGACCTGGATGAGATTTTGCTGGGAAGCACCTATTTGCCCAGTGCCCAATATACCGATATCAATGTTACGGGCGATTATTGCCCCTGGCTGAATTTCCTGGACGACGACGTGAATACGGTGATAGGGAGCGGAAGCGCCAGGACCTTCGATCCTTCCTATAACTTATACGGTTATACCACCTGGCAGTTGGAAGTAGGAAGGACCATTGACGGGCGCAATCTTCTTCCGGACGACTTTACCTGTAATAAGTTATACAATCGGATTAATGTGGCCAATATCATTCTGGATGAAGCGGACGAAATCGATGTGAAAACGGCGGACGATCGCTTGGGCGTGGAAAGGATCAAGGGGGAATGCTACTTCCTGCGTGCTCAGTTTTATCTGATTTTGGTGAATCTTTATGCCGATGCTTATTCGCCTGAGAAGGCAGAGACGACGATAGGAGTACCCGTTAAGCTGACCTCTTATGTGGAGCATGACAAGGATAAGGAGTTGCAGTTCGAACGGGCTTCGGTGGCGGAAGTTTACCGACAAATAGTGAGGGATCTGACGGCGGCTATCGACTTGCTGACCCGCAGTCCGCAAACGAGGCCCTTGCACCGGGCTTCCAAAGAGGCCGCTCAGCTTTTGCTCAGCCGGGTATATCTGTATATGCAGGATTGGGAAAATGCTAAGAAGATAGCCGGCGATTTGCTGGAAACGAATGCCCGTTTGGAGGATATGTCGGTGACAGATCAGGTGTTCCTGGGGGAAAAATCGACGGAACTGGTGTTTTCGCAAGGGAATCTGAGTGTTCATACGACAGTGACCGGAGAGAGGGGACTTCTCTGTGCTACGCGTGAGTTGTACGATTTGTATGATGAAAAGGATTACCGGGCTTCCCGCTGGTTTTCCAGAGAATACTGGTCGGACAGCCTGGCGCTGACCGGAAAATATCAAACCGGGGCTCACCGTTCGCATGTTTCCGATTGCTTTTTGCTTCGGAATGCGGAAGCCTATCTGAATATGGCCGAGGCCTGTGCTATGTCGGGGGATGCCGATGCCAACCGATGGCTGAACGAATTGAGGCGTAACCGGATCGAAGATTATCAGGACCAAACTTATGCAGGGGAGGAACTCATCCGGCAAGTAAGGAACGAACGCCGGAAAGAACTTTGTTTTGAGGGGCACCGCTGGTTCGATCTCCGGCGTTATGCGGTCTGTAAACAATCGCCTTATCAAAAAGAAATCCGCCGGGTTTTTGCTCATTATAATTATGAAATCCGGAATATTTTCGATTATGCGGAAATTTTTGTGTTGGAAAAGAATGATCCGGCCTATACTTTCCGGATTCCTGCCTCCGTTCTGGAAAGGGACAAGGGGATGCCTAATAATCCCAGGGAAGCGCGTGTGGCTGTCGAGGTATTGCGTGATATTGTCGAACAAGAATAATTAGAAGTTTGCCTTATGAAAAAAATAATGTTTCGGAGACTTTTGTTGGGAGTTGTTTTAGGCTTGTCGGGAGCGGCCTGCCAAAAGGAAGAGATCACTCCGTCCATAGCATTTCCGCAATTGTATGAGATTAAAGATAATGCGGACGATCCGGTCCAACATAGGAGATATGAATTGTGGAAAACGTATAATGTACCGGTATATTTTAACGATACCATAGCAAAAACCTTTGTCGGGATGGACCATGCAGGAGATTCCGTGTTCCGTACGGAAACGATCGACCTGAACTGGGGATTTACCTCCCAGGAGAAAAATACTCACTTCGAATATGTGTATTTGACAGATGAGGAAGAACAGATGAATGCTCTTGCGGTGGTTGAAAAATACCTTGCTTCGTTGAGTGTGCCTTTGCGTCCGTTTTCGGTTTTGGTGACCCGGTCAGCCCTGTCGGTAACGGGCGGAACCGGTACGAAAGTACCGAATAAAGTCGGCTATCGCACTGTTTTGATTACCGGCGTGGAACAGATGACGGAGAAGGAAGCTGCAGAGATGGTGCAACTCCTGAAAAAGGAAATGATAAAGAATAAAATGTCTAATTATACCGACGAATTGACGGCTTTCAACAAAATCTCCAAGGAGTGGTTCAATACAATGTGGACCAATCTGCCAGGAGTGCCTGATGATTTCAGCTCTTCGAAGAGAGGGCTTTTCGGTCCTTTAAGTGAAGAAGCCCTGAAAGAAATCCGCTTGGTGGTCGGCCGTTTCGGTTTTCTGGGAGGGCAGAATGACAATGTAATTTCCTGGATCGGAGGAGGGAGGTATTCTCCTGAAAATAAGGATGACGATCTCAATATGTATCTGGACGAAATGCTGAGTTATTCGAAAACCGAGTTTAAAACCCGTTGGGGACATGCTCCGCTGGTGATGGAGAAGTATGATATATTATATGGAGTGATTGCAGAGAAACTGGAAGTTGAACTGTAAAAAAGAATAAGTATGAAGAGAATATTATATGTATTGATGGTTTGTATATTGATCGACGCCTGTAAAGAGGATGATAACGGAATAAATAAAGGCGAGTTCGCTTTATCCACTTTTAAGGACGAACGTGACGGTACGGTTTATAAGTGTATAACTATCGGCGGGGATACCTGGATGGCCGAAAATCTGCGCTATAGCCTTCCGGGGGGCTTTTATAAAGGATGTTTGCGCTATAGTGAGGGAGGGGGAGGTATGTCGCAGAAACAATTTGACAACTACATCGAAAAGGTCCGTAATGAAGGGCGCATGAGTGAGGAATTATATCAGGAATGCTATAGTTTACGAGACGAAGGATATGTACCCCGGGTTTTGATGGAGATGATCGGATATAAATTTCCGGCGGAGTTGCTGGACGATCTTCTGAGCTACGATAAAACTTATGTGGAAAAGTACGGTTATCTGTATACCTATGGGGCTTTGGATGAGGCTGTTCCTGAGGGATGGCGGATACCGACGGATGAAGACTGGAAAAGGCTGGAAGAAACGCTGGGTGTGCCGGCGGCAGAAGCCGGAACCCTGGAGGCCTGGAGAGGAAACGGATTGGCCGGCTTGTTGATGGAAGGCGATCAGGGAATCGGATTCGGGGCCATGTACGGTGGCGGTAAAATATATCATTCCGACCAGAATGGAGGTATCTATGATGGAAAAGGATTCCGGGCAACTTGGTGGGCTTCGGATACGGTGGAGCATGCAAAGGAAGGATTTCTCGGCATGGTTCGGACAATCGAGCTGAACAATAGCAAAGTTTGGAGAGGCACCACCAAGCGTGAAGGCACTGCCTACAGTGTCCGCTGCATCCGCAAATAACAATCAAGGGGACGGTTCCTTCGGTTGATTGAGGAAAATCAACCGAAGGAACCGTCCCCTTGATTGAAAAAATTATTTCGGTATTCTGAAGGTGTAAGGCCGAGTTTGTTTTTTACATAGCGGCTCAGGTAAGATACCGATGAGAAATTCATACAGTCGGCAATTGCTTGCAACGACAGGCCGGGTTGGAGAAGCAGACGCGACAATTCTCCCGAAACGAACCGGTCGATCCAATAGGTTGCAGGCTGTCCGCTGAGATTTTTGCTGATCTCCGAAAGGTAGTGCGGCGTGATGCAGAGGCGGCCTGCGTAATATTCGAGGCTTCGGTCTGCAACATAATCCCCGTCGAGCAGCATACCGACGAATTCCTTCATCAACACAGTGGGCCTCGATGAAACGGCTGCGCGTTCGTTGGAACGGGCATGAATGTCGTACAAGTCAAGCACATGGGCTTTCAGCAAAGCTCCTATCATCTCTTCCCGGAACAGATGTTTCCGGTCGCCGAGTCTGTCGCGCAAGCGCAGCATATCTTTCCGGCATTTGCCGAAATCCTCCGCCGTGAGTTTCATCACCGGATTCTGCAATAACGATAAGTGACCTATAATGCCATAATTACTCCGGATGGCATTAGTGATGATGAATGCCTCGGGAAAACTCATGACGATGACCCGGCAATCCTCCGATTGTGAAATGGATGACACGTACAATCCATTCGTGAGTATGACATAATCGCCGGACGATATGTTATAATGTGTGCGATGGAGCGTAAAACTCAGATTGCCTTCAATGCAAAGAATATGAACTACATGTCCGGCATGATTTGCGAAATCATATCCGGCAAGGTTGTCGGAGAAAAACAAGGGGTCGGATTCGGCTGTTTCCATACAAAGGACATGGATTTGTTTCCCCAAAAGTAAGCAAATACCACGAAAAGTGAAAAATCTCCGTAGAATTTCATAATCCCTGCATGCTTCCGGTGCCGTAACTTTGCGATAGAATCAAATAATGACAGTATGAAACAAGTAAGACTCAACAACGGGGTAATGATGCCGTCCATCGGATTCGGTGTTTTCCAGATTCCCCGGAACGAAACCGAACGGGTAGTGGCGGATGCGCTTGAAACCGGTTATCGCATGATCGATACGGCCTCGGCCTATTTCAACGAGAGGGAAGTAGGGGATGCCGTCCGAAATAGCGGTATCGGGCGTGACGAACTTTTTATAACTACGAAGTTATGGGTGCAGGATTATGAATACGACGATGCTCTCCGCGCTTTCGACCGGTCCATGAAACTGCTCGGACTGGATTATCTCGATCTGTATCTGCTGCACAAGCCGTATGGTAACTACTATGCTGCATGGCGAGCTCTGGAGCGGCTATACAAGGAGGGACGGATCCGGGCGATCGGTGTGACGAGCTTTCCGGACGAACGTTTGCTCGACCTGATGCTTCATAACGAGATTAAGCCGATGGTCAATCAAATCGAGACTAACCCTATTTACCAGCAGAAAGCATCCAACGCTTTTCTGCGCCGCGAGGGAATCCAGCATGAAGCATGGGCCCCGTTTGCCGAAGGGAAGGGTGATATTTTCAACCATCCGGTGCTCGAAACCATTGCACAGCGGCATGGCAAGAGTGTCGGGCAGGTCATTCTGCGATTGCTCAACCAGCGCAACGTGGTTGTGATTCCAAAAACTGTCCACAAGGAACGGATGGCCGGAAACCTCGACATTTTCAATTTCACGCTTTCCGAAGCGGAAATGAGTACCATCGCCACACTCGATACCGGAGCGAGCCTGATTCACGACGTGACGGATCTCCCGACCGTTAAGTTTATCAGTACCCATAAAATACACGATTGACATGGGCAAAATAGTATCGGTTCTTTGTCTGCTGATGGTGTACTTGTATACTGGGGCACAGCGAAATAATCAATATAAAACGAATATGGAAACATTGAAATTAACCGAAGAATGGGACAAGACGTTCCCGAAAAGCGAAAAAGTCAGTCATTCCAAAGTGACCTTTACCAACCGTTACGGCATAACGCTGGCTGCCGACCTATATATTCCCAAACATGCGGTGGGCAAACTGCCAGCCATTGCCGTATGCGGCCCTTACGGCGCAGTGAAGGAGCAATGTTCCGGACTTTATGCTCAGACGATGGCCGGGCGTGGGTTCCTCACGCTTGCTTTCGACCCTACCTTCTGCGGCGAGAGCGGAGGTCAGCTCCGCGATGTATCGTCGCCCGACATCAACACCGAAGATTACAGTGCAGCAGTCGATTACCTCACTCTGCGTGAAGATGTCGATCCTGAGCGCATCGGTATCATCGGTATCTGTGGCTGGGGCGGATTGGCCATAAACGCCGCTATGATGGATACCCGCATCAAAGCGACGGTATCGTCCACGATGGGTGCCTTCGATCCTTACGATTCCGGACAACGCAAAGAAATACGCAAACAACTCAACCGCCAGCGTACTGCCGATTTGCGCAAAGGTGCGGCGCCCGAACGCTCCGGTGGTGTGCCGGCCGAACTTCCGGACGATGCTGCCGATTATTGGAAAGATTATCACGACTACTATAAAACCCCGCGCGGCTATCATCCCCGTTCCGTCAATTCCAACGGCGGTTGGCAGAAAATCACCGACCTGCCGTTCCTCACATTCCCGTTGATGGCCTATGCCGACGAAATAGAAAGTGCCGTGCTGGTTGTCCATGGTGACAAGGCTTATTCGCTCTCCGCAAGTCGGGAGGCATTCCGGAGGCTTAAAGGAGACAACAAAGAGTTGATGATAATCCCCGAAGCCACGCATGTCGATCTGTACGACCGTACGGAGGTGATTCCGTTCGATCGGTTCGTGGAATTCTTTCATAGATACCTTTGATAGATCGGTTCACCGATTCGGAAATATACGGGCTTCAGTGTAAGCACGATTCACGATGTCGCTTGCTTCGGGACCGGGGCCAGAAAGGCATAACTTCGGTGGTATTTTTCATCCGTTGTCTATGCCTTTAGCTTGAATAATAGGCACTTCCCTACAAAACTAACCGATCTTCTATCCGGAGAAAATCATACCATTATTCGTAGTTTTGAATTGTTTCCGGTAGCTGGAGGGTGACATCCCTACGGCATGTGTAAATACCCGTACAAAATGGGGTAAATCGTTGAATCCGACGAGATAGCATATTTCCGATACCTGTTTCTGCGAATGTCTCAGCAATTCGCAAGCCGTATTCAATCGGTATCGAGTGACGAACTGTGAAAAAGTCATCCCCTTACATCGCTTAAAGTAAGAGCAGAATGCCGAGCGGTTCATGCCCACTTCCGCAGCAATATCATCCAAGGAGATGGTGTGGACGTAATGTGCCATTACGTATGTGCAAATCTGCTGCATGCGCCGCACGTCCCGCTCGATATGAATCGGCTTTCCGGCAAACGTATGATCTGATGATGTGAAGATGAAGGGCAGCAAGTGAAACATCCCGCTCAGACGTCCCAACTCGTCCATGCCATTCATTTCAGAAAGTATCTTACGAATGATCCGGGAGCTGACCGGTCCGAATTTCAGCGCATCGGTCGGAAACAGTACCCCGGCCAGTCTGTTCCGCAATTCGGGAAAGACTTCTATACACCGCTCCACCAACGAGTGCCCGAAAGCTACCATCAGATAGTGAATATACCCGTCCTTGTCCCCCGAGTCGGGCTCATACTCCCAGCGGTGGAGCATCGACGGCGGTATTAAAGCCACATCGCCTGCTGCAAAAGGTTGCAATGTATCGCCCGCCATCCGTTTGCCATGTCCATGAACGACATAATACAATTCCCACGCATCGTGCCGGTGGAGCTTGGCTTCGATATTTATTTCCACCCGTTGATCTATGAAGAAAAACGAGTGGTTTTCCATCTCGGGCAGTTCGTATGGAATGGCGGTATCTTCCATAAAAGAAAGGCTTGTTTTCTTGAAATGCGAATTTGCAACAAATATATGACAGAATAGCACAAATTCACAACAATAAACCGGTATAACTTTGCGACTGAAAACCGGAATCTTTTCGTTAATCCGGGCGCAGAACCCCGCACATCTAAGCTATGTCCGAACGAAGAGAAGCTGTGTGAAAATGAAGTATAACTTAAAAAACGTATTGTTATGGATTTTTATCAGGTATTAGAGAAAAGAAGAACTATCCGTGACTTCTCGAACCGCGAAGTCAGCGATGAAATGTTGAAAAAAATTCTGTCGGCTGCTTTCAAAGCTCCGACCAACGACCACTTGCGTCAGTTCGAATTTGTTGTGGTCAGAGGACAGGAAAACATCGCCCGCATCATCTCGCCCGTAGCAGCAAACACCGAAAATCTCCAACAAACCGCACTTGAAGCCGCCGCCGATGTAATGGACAAGGACGAACATGCCATGTTCACCGATGCGCTCCCTAAACAACAACGGATGCTCATGCAGAGCGGCTGCCTTGTCCTGCCATTTTTCCGGCAAAAGGATTATCCGCTGTGTAAGCCGGCAGACCAGAGTTCGCTGAACTATTTCGCTTCGGCATGGGCTGCGGTC
>CAJKZL010000066.1 GCA_905204385.1 uncultured Odoribacter sp.
GAAATTCAACTTCGCGTCGTGGAGGCGTCACGGGTATTTCGAGGTGTAACGGGTTGAGCTGAATACTTTTTGGAACTGACGTGTTACGAATGAGGAAACTCAGGAGTGTGAAATCCTTGATATTCGGGGCAAATATGTCCAGTTGGCTTTCGACAAAGCTTCGCTGGCTGCTAACAATCCTGATCGCGGAAGGGAAATGATTCAGGAGTATGACAATATCATAAAAATGGAACAGGACGTAATGGGGATCGACCGGTTTGGCTGGCGAACGACCAATCGTATGTTTGCCCGCCGCAGTTATAGTGGCAATCCGAATGCAAACGAATTGGGAGTATCTTTCCCTGCGCTGAACGTTAAACCGGAGAATATTCGTACCAATAGCTGGGAAATCGGTCATGAATTCGGTCATGTCAATCAGGTGCGTCCCGGACTGAAATGGCAGGGTACTACCGAAGTTACGAACAATATCTATTCGGCCACTGTCCAATATCACTACACGCCCGATAATCTTCGTCTGGAACAGGAAAAAATCGGTGACGGCGAGGGAGGAGCCGCCATGGTAGGAAACCGTTTCAACTGTTACCTGAATAACGGCATTATCAAAGGGCAAAACTGGTTGTTCCAGAAAGGGCAAAACAATCCTAATCCGGAAACCGGTGCAGGTGACTTGTTTGTACGTTTGTGTCCTTTCTGGCAATTGCAGTTGTATAACCATATTGCCCGTTTGGGAGCGACCGATTTTTATCCGCAAATTATAGAGATTATCCGGAACACGGACGAAAGCAATATGAACAATAAGGAATTGCAATTCAATTTTATGCGGAATACCTGCAAGGTGATGAATGCAAATATGTTGGAATTCTTTGAAAAATGCGGTATGCTGAAACCTTATGATCATGATGTGTCCGATTATGGCGGGGCTGTTCGTCTGACTATAACCCAGGAGGAAATCGATGAATTTAAGGCTGAAATTCAGGCACATGAATATCCGCAGCCTGCTTCTCCCGTCATTTATTACATCTCCGGGAACAGCGTGGATGCTTTCAAAAACAAACTGGATGTAGTGGGGAGGACGGGCGAAGGTGTGTCCGGAACCGGTTCAACCCGTCTGGTTACGGCTGCGACATGGAAAAATGTAGTCATGTTCGAGACCTATGCCGGCAACGAATTGGTAAAGCTGACCCTGCCGTTTACGAACTATGAGGATAGGACCGCAACGATCGTATTCTATCCAGACGGCTCCACCCGTATCGAGGCGGTGGCCTGGGACGGTAAACGGACATTGGTTTACGGGACGAGGTAACGCCTTTGTTCCGGAATACGAGTCGTATTCGAGCTGATTGTTCCGGAGGATTGAATCATCTGAAAATTGCGGGGGGAAGCATCCGGAGAAACCTTTCAAAGGCTGTGATTCCGGCCCGATGTTCCGCAAAAGTGGTTATTGCTCCCCAAAAGAGCCGCATGCCACTTTTGCAGCGATGATTTACCATAACCTGGCAGCCGTCCCCTCGGAGGTGGCAGAATTGGTGAAAATCATGAAGAAGGAACCTATTTACGACCCGAGTCGGCCATAGTTGAAGGAAGAGTATGATCGGTCGAGCCTGTTCTTTGCTCTATATTACCCTCTCTTTATCAGGCTGACGCTATTGTCCAGGAATTATTTATGCGTCTCTGGGGAAAAAAGGGCTATGTGGTAGTTTCGGGGATGTTTAGGCAATT
Source organism: uncultured Odoribacter sp. (assembly GCA_905204385.1). The sequence continues at coordinate 1,720 of CAJKZL010000066.1, forward strand.
TTTAGTTTTTCTTGTTTACCGGTGCATCGATTTCTTGTTTTTAGGAAAAGAGTCGAGGATTGCGATTATCCGGTTCACAGCCGGATAATCGTGATTCGTTTATAATTCAACCGTATAGGATTGACCTTCCTTTAAAGCGAGGTTTTTCGTTTTTTTACTTCTTCCGTCGCTTAGTCCAAAACGTCTCAGGGCCAATTCTCCGTGCAAAACTTTTAATTCAGCCTGTTGCTTTCCTATTTTGCAAGTGCCCCAGGCATATCCGTTACTCCAGAAATAAGTTCCCGGCACGGCTGTAATACTCATTTCCCCGGTAACTCCCGAATAGCAGAAACGGCTCCACGCCGGAATGGCAGCCCAGCTCGCCATCGAACGGGCATAATGGTGCCCGCATTCCGGTTCGCTGAAAGGATTTCTTTTTGCACCGTCATGGCGGTCACGGATGGCACGGATGCAAGTCAGCGCATTTTCCTGCTGACCTTCATAAATCATGTGAACTGCCGCACAATATTCAAAACCTGTCATCACCTCCGCAAAATAAGGGAAGGGCACTTTCAGGCGTCCTTTCGGCCAGGAAGCCATCAGCAAACCGGCTTCGTCTCCCATCACATAGGAACGCATATTATTGAAATGCCGGCTGAAATCGGGTATATAATTATACTTCATAATGCTCCGGAGCGTGGTCTGTATGTGTTCCTGATCGCCCAGGTAACCGAGTCCGCAAATGTGAGCCATATACTGCCCCACTAATTGGTCCACCAGGCACCCCTTTCCCAACTGAAAGGCAGGTACTTTCGCATTCGGGTCCTCCAGTTCAAGGTATGCGAAGGTTTTAGGGTCTGTTATCCTGTGTTCATAATACTCCCCGTTAAACAGATGCTGATCCATCCATCGGCTACCTTGTACGAACAATCGTTCGCAAGTCCGGGCAAAAGCCTTGTCCTTCATGTACAAAGCCATCTTTTCAGCTGCTTTTAAAGCTCCCATATACCAGAATCCCATCTGGGGGTTCGGACCGAAATAATCGACATCCATCGTATTATGCTGCCGTCCTTCCATCACACCGTCCCGGTTTCCATCCCAGCCTTTTTCCACCCAGGCATAAGAAAGCACTTTCTTCACCTGTTGCCAGTTGTTGCACAGGAAATCATTATCCCCGGACAATTGCCATTCCCGATATATTTTCAGTATACATCCCATTTGCCCGTCGGCAGCCGCGGCATTGCCATTGGCAGCTTTTGCCAGTGGAAGGGCAGCCCTGAAATTCATCAATCCATTGTCTTTGGTTGCATAATTAAATTCTACATCGCGCATTGTTTTCGCTAACTCACCAAACAGGAAGGGAGTAGCCACTTCGTAATTCCAGACATGCGTACACGACCCCTGACACGATCCCGCCCGGTCCATCACACCTTCCCAGCCCATCAGGTGCCCGTCGGGCAAACGGAACACCGTCTGTGAACGCAATGCAGCCAGATTAAATAAGGCAGCCTCCTTGATCACTTCCGGGTAAGAGGAATTCACCAGGGCTTCCACAAAGCTCAGCGTCTTCTTTTCCAAAGCCGGAATCCGGGGCACAATCATCTCGGCAGCTTTCCAGGCATCCGGATATTTCCGGCTATAATAATTCCCGACAATCGTATCCGCCCAAGCCTTCCGGTTCGGAAAATTCCAGGTCAGAAAAAAGGTGAATACCTTTGTTTCACCGGGAGCTATTGTCTTCCGGACAGCCAGCGAAGCCATCGGATTCTGATCCGCCTGCTGTTTTTTCGGGGTAAGGCAGCCATCCTCACTAAAATCATCCCAAAAATCCAGCATGGCATTGCTCCACACGTCCGGTACCGACGAGGTCCGGTAAGAAACCCCTTGCTCTGCCTGAGTGGTCAAAGCTATCGTTCCCCAAGCCGGATCATTTTTGTCTACTCCCTCCGAGGATAAATAGATGCCCGAAAGCCCGCTACTATTTCTGAATTCGTTTTTATTTTTCTTTTCCCCATAGGGAACCATGTCCCCCTTCCAGTTAAAATGAAATTTACTTCCGTCCACTCCGATAAAATTACGGAGCGAGCCGCAGACAGCCACCTCCACAGGCTGCCGGGTAGGGTTGGTCACCTCATAGGCAAGTACGGCTATGGGCAGTCCGCTGGCATCAGCATCTCCCGGCACCAAAGGATTAAACCCCTTTACCGTCACCTTTACCGGTAATTGCTCATCCCACAGATGCACCTGTCCCAACGGATAAGCTGCATCGAAAGAAGCATGGGCAAACCGGGGCAATCCGTGATGGTTTACCGGCCTGCCTTCATAATGCAGGTATTCGTGTGCGTACAACGGCCCTGCCAGCAAGGTGGTCGTAGCCTTTCCTTCCCGGGGTTTCGCATAAATGGCAAAAAAAGGAGCATTATTCCCGGTCGTCACTGTACTGAACTTTTTTGCCGGTACATTCATCAATTCCCAGTCCCTCAGTTCTCCCCGTCCACCGAGCGAAACCGTACCTGTGCCTATGCCTCCTAAGGGTAATGCCACCTGTAATATATGGTCCTGATCATAATGTTTCAATACCGGCCAGGGCGACGGTTTCCACTCCTGTGCCATCCCCGGCATCGCCAGTAGTAAACCGGCACCCAAAAGAACATTCCGAATTCTCATCCTTTTTATCATTTAAAGTAAATTTTCTATTCATACCGATAATTCCCCTTCATCCCTATTTTTTCAATTCTTTTTCCGGTAATTTTTTCCATGCGGGCCTGGAAGGAGGAAGCGTCTGGGCTGCTTACCGGAGTTTTCGCCAGCGTATCGCGACGAAAGTTAATTGTTTTTTCTGTACCTTTTGTATAAAAAAAAGAGTTTTATTTATAAGGCTTATTGTATTTAAAGGCCTTATATTTGGTCCAAATTCTGGATGGTTATGAAAATAAGTAGTTATATTTTTACTTTGTTGCTCCTGGGAGCAACTTTTTCTTCATGTTCGCATGATAGTGTTTATGATCCTGATCAGCCCGAAGGAGAGAAGGTGACGGATTTGAAGGTTCCTGAGGGATTCGACTGGGAAACCTCGGACAATATTCGTTTTTCTGTGGTTTCCGCTATAAAGACGAAAGTCTCGGTATTTACGGATGCCGAATGTCGGAATCTGATTGCTACGCTACCGGCCTCGGGGGCAGGAACGGTTTATAACCTGGAAGTAGGCAGGGAAGTTGAAAACTTATATGTTCAATATCCTGCTGCCGACGGGAGTACAGGTGTCGTCTCTGCTTCGTTGTTAAGATCGAAAGGCAATCAGGAGGTAACCGTTAAGTTGCCGGAAAATGTGAATCCGAATAAAGACGGTGAAGAACATCAAGGGGTTATTTATTATCCTGGAAATAAAAAATGGGGTTCTGTATTTTTCGAGGATATGTGGCCGAAACTGGGAGACTATGATTTCAATGATGTGGCTGTTTGGTATCAAATTCAAAAATACCTCAGCGATGAAGAGGAGAATAAAGTGGAGGGCATTCTGGTTGCTGTGCAGTTGAGTGCTCTGGGAGGATTGTGGCCTTATCAACTTGGGTTGCAGATCGAGGACCTGGAAGCCGATCATATTGAGATTGAATATTATGAAACAGGAAAGGAAAGGGGAAATGGTGTATATACGGTGAAAAATTCCGGAGGAAAGCCTGTGATTTTGTTCGATTGGCCTGATAGAAAAGGAAGCTATGGAGGTAAATATTACAATACGGAAGAAGATTTTCCGGTTCCTTACGATGAAATAGAAAAGGATGTCATTTCTTTTATGATATATCCGGATGAGGGGATTGAAGTGGAAAAAGTAAATTTGTATTCTTTTAATTTCTTTATTCGCAATAATAGCGGAACGGAGATTCATTTAAAAGGCTATAAGCCGACGGCTGATTTTGAAGAGGAATATCACCGGATTGTTTCGGAGAACGATAATCTGGACCCCGATCATTATTATACGTCGAAAGATGGTTTTGTCTGGGGATTGAAAGTGCCGGATGCAATAAGTCATGCCAAAGAAGAAGTGGATTTCAGGAAGGCCTACCAGCATTTCGGGGAGTGGGTGACTTCTAATGGAAAAAGATTTAAAAACTGGTATAAAGATAATGAAGGTCATGATTACCGGATCAAGGTTCAGAAAAAATAAATAACCCGGAGACGGTTTAAATTCCAGGGAAATCAGGGCAGCTCTTAGGGTTGCCCTGATTTTTTTCTTGTATTTCTTTTAATATCACCCGTTATAAAATAACATACCCTTTTCATCCTTTCGCTCTTTTCAAGTGTCATAAGATAGACAGGTTTTATGAATAAATGACAATTTAAATTTTTAAAGATGAAAAGAAATGTATTTACCTTAGTTTTGATGCTGGGATTGATGTGTATGTGTACCAATGGGTTTGCTGATGATTTGCGTAAAAAAGTGGTCGGGAAGTGGTATAATCCTTATACGTATGAATCGACCGGTGAAATGAGGGGGTTTGAATTTAAGAAGAACGGAAAATGTAAAGCCTTGGGAATCCCGAATATGAATTTGTCAGGCTGGGAGGTGAAGGAAGGTAGACTGATTATCAAAGGAGAATACCTTAATCCGAAAAGTGGGAAATGGGAAAATTATCATACCTCTGAAAAAATTGATCGGGTAAATGCAGATTCTCTCTATGTACTTAGTATGGAAAAACCGATGAAATTGGGATTCCTCTATATGAGTCCGAAAGCATTGATGAAAAAAGTTTTTCACGCTTCTATGGTAATCTAGAGCCAGACTGTCATAAAGAAAAAATAAATTAAGGTAGATATATTTTTAGCTTGATATAAGCTATCGAGGGGGTGTTAGGGGAGAATAAATATATTTTTTATTTTTTTAAACTGAAACTTAATAAACTGGTTTCTATGTGTATTTTTAACTTTTCTTTGGATAAGATGTTTAATGATTCCTTTTTATCTTATTATCCCAGATTATGTCTGTATGCTTTCCGCATTTTGAGAAATCAGGGAGAGGCTGAAGACATTGTACAAAATGTGTTTATTTCATTTTGGGATAATCAGGTGACGGTTCAGGACACAGAAGCGATAAAATCATTTCTTTATCGCTCGGTATATAATGCCTGTATGAATTATATCCGTCATCAGGATTATGTAGGTCGTCAGATGGAGTATTTTGAAGAGGAAGGGGTTGAGAGCAATGCTTATTTGGTACGTACAATTGAAAATGAGATCATGGATGAAATTTTCCGGGTTATCGATACCTTACCGACAGAATGTAGTAAGATTTTTAGAATGAGTTATGTGGAGGGGATGGATATTCAGAAGATTGCGGATCGTCTGGGTATCTCTGTAAATACAGTAAAAACTCAACGGATGCGTGCCCGTAAATTGTTGAAAGAGAGACTGAAAAATCTTTTTCCTCTTTTTATGATGTTATTTTCTGCATAAAAAATGAATATCTTTTCACCCGTCGTGTGTTTCTGCGTGTCTCTATAGTATAAATGATGCTTATGGAAAATTGCAAGCAGTATACTAACAATGAGGTTATACGACTGGTGACCAAATATTTGGGAGAAGTACTTTCTCCGGAAGAGCAAGAGGAATTCCAGGCATGGATAGATGCCGATCCTGAGAACCGGGCTTTGGTCGAGCGGCTTCAGCAGGAGGGAAAAATGGCTGAATTTTATTCTGTTTATAAAAGCTTTGATACCTGTCGTGCCTGGTCGAGGGTGCATGGAAAGCTTTTTCGTCGCAGGAATATGATCTGGAGAGGAGTGGCTGCTGCGGTGGTGGTCATGGGATTTTTAGCATATGGGTTGTGGGTGCGTCAGGATCGTCACTTAGAGGTAGTTGTTGCGGAGGGGGTCGTGTTGCCCGGGAACGGACAGGTGAGCCTGACTTTCGGTTCCGGGCGGAAGGTGGAGCTGAACCGGACAAATTCCCGGATGATACAGGTGGATTCGAATCTGAAGGTTAAAGAGGATTCCGGTTTAGTGGCCTATCAGCACATTGCCGGTTTAGCAGGAAAAGAAAAACATACCCTGACGGTTGGACGTGGAGCTGAATATCGGCTGAAACTGGATGACGGGACGCTGGTACATCTGAATGCAGATTCAAAATTGATTTATCCCGTGAGCTTCGGCACGAACATGCGGGAGGTTATACTGGAAGGGGAAGCATTCTTTGAGGTGACGAAAAATAGTGAACGTCCCTTTGTGGTACATTGTCCGAATTATGACGTGCAGGTGTGGGGAACCTCTTTTAATATATCGGTTTACCCGGAAGAAGATTTTTCGCATACTACTTTGGTGGAAGGAAAAGTGGATGTTGTCGGGAAAGGCCAAGTATGTCGTCTGGCGCCCGGTTATCAGGCCTATGAAAAATCCGGAAATCTGGAAGTCCGGAAGGTAAATCCTTTGGCTTATGTATCCTGGAGGGATGACCGCTTTGGGTTTGATAATGAATCTCTGGAAGTAGTTATGCGGAAACTGGCCCGCTGGTATAATATAGAGGTCTTCTTTGCAAATTCCGATATACGGAAAATTTGTTTTTCCGGGTATTTACCGAAGTATGGTGATATTACCGATATTTTTAACATACTTGAATTGACAGCGAATGTGTCGTTTTCCTTGAAAGGGCATGTCGTGACTGTCATGGGGAAAAAATAGCAACCTAACTTAATTCCAAATATATGAAAATAGTGTCTGATTTATGGGGCAGGAAACTGTGGCTGCCATTGTGCTTGCTGTGCCTGTTTTTTACACCTCCGGGTTATGCACAGAAGATGAAAACAGTGAGTGTCAAGTTTAGAAACACTCCGGTGACAGAGGTGTTGAATACGCTTAAGATGAAAACCGGTTACGATTATTTCTGTAATAATACAGAAATGGCGACGTTGCCTCCGGTGACCGGAGAATTTAAGGACGTAGCAGTTGAAAAGGTCTTGCAGACTGTATTGAAGGGCTCGGGATACGATTTCCGTCTGATCGATGGGGTGATCGTTATCAAGACTGAAAAAAAGCAGGAACCGACCAGCGAAAAGTTGGTTTTTACAGGCCAGGTAACGGATGAAAAAGGAAAACCCTTGGTAGGAGCAACTGTAGTTTTAAAGGGGACAACCATCGGAGTGGCTACGGATATGAATGGAAAATTCAGTCTGGAGATTCCTTATACTGAAGATATCCGTTTGATTGTTTCTTTTATCGGGATGGAAGGAAAGGAAATCGTTCCGGGTAAAGAAAGGCATTTTGAGGTTCGGCTGAAGGCGGCTGACGAGCATTTGGGGGAGGTGGTGGTCACCGGATACGGGAACATCAGCAAAGAGAGTTTTACCGGAAATTCTATCCAGATCAGCAGTGAACAGTTGCTGAATGTTTCTAAGACCAATGTGCTTCAGGCTATACAATCTTTTGATCCCTCCTTTCGGATTGCAGAGAATAATCAGTGGGGATCTGATCCCAATGCTGTTCCCGAGGTGTATATTCGGGGAAGGTCAGGTATAGGTGTGATGGAACTTGATAAAGAAGATTTATCGAAATCGGCTCTGGAAAATAATCCGAACCTGCCTACTTTTATTTTGGATGGTTTTGAAACTACGCTTCGTACTATTGTCGATTTGGATATGGAAAGGGTTTCCTCAATTACCATACTGAAAGATGCTGCATCGACAGCGATTTATGGTTCTAAAGCGGCGAACGGAGTGGTTGTTGTGGAGACTAAACAACCTAAACAAGGAGAATTAAGGGTGTCTTATACCGGAAATTTTAATATCAGCATACCCGATTTGTCCAGTTATAATTTGATGAACGCACGGGAAAAATTGCAATTCGAAACTTTAGCCGGCCGATATGCAGTATTAGACGGAGAAGGGGGAGGCGATGATGTTATGGCTATGAAAGAAATGTATAATAATCGGTTGAAAGAAGTTGAACGTGGAGTGGATACCTATTGGTTGAGTGAACCCTTAAGGACCGGATTTAATCACCGGCATTCCTTGTATGCCGAAGGAGGGGATGCGAATATGCGGTATGGTATCGGTTTGAACTATAACGGTATAAAGGGAGTGATGAAAGAATCTGAACGTCAGATTTTCAGTGGGAATCTGGATTTGCTCTATCGGAAAGGGAAGTTCCTTTTCAATAATAAGATGACCGTTAACTATACGAAGTCGGAGGATCCGGTTGTTTCTTTTTCGGCATATGCTAAGGCAAATCCCTATTATGAAAAAGCAAAAAATGGGAAGGTAGAAAAATGGCTGGAATATATCGAAGATTTGGTGGCTGCGCCTAATCCATTGTGGAATGCAAGCCAGAATAGCCGCGCATTGACCAGGTCGTGGGGAGTAACGGATAATTTCAGTGCAGAATATAATCCTTTATCCACTCTTAAATTGCGGGCCAGGTTCGGTATAACGAAATCTGTTAATGAAACCGATCATTTTTTATCTCCTAAAGATTCTTCTTTTGACGATATCGATGATCTGAAAAAAGGGACATTGGATTATAATAACGAAAAGTCACTTCAATACGAAGGTGAATTTACGGCCACCTATGGGACTATTTTGGGGGAAAGGCATCGGATTAATTTAGTTGGCGGTGCAAATTTCAATGCTTTGGAAACGCAAGGAAATGGGTATGCGGTGGAAGGTTTTCCCAATGGTAATTATGATTCGCCGGCCTTTGCCAAAGGTTTTCCGGAAAACGGAGTTCCTGCGTTCAGTGAAAGCAAAAGCAGGGCTATGAGTGCATATGCTAATGGAGGATATGCATATGATAACCGTTATTTAGTGGATGCTACGTATCGGTTGAGTGGTTCGTCGGTGTTTGGAAGCAATAAAAGGTACACGAATACATGGTCTGTCGGATTAGCGTGGAACCTGCATAATGAATCTTTTATTCAGAATTATATCGGTTGGATGGATTTACTGAAGGTGCGGGGGTCCATCGGGAATCCGGGGAATCAGAACTTCACAGCCTATCAGACTTTTACGACTTATAATTTTCAAAAAAGCCAACGCAATTATTTCGAACAGGGGATCATATTGAATAGCCTGGGAAATCCTGATTTGGAATGGGAAAAAACCAACAGTTATGATTTTAACTTCGAAGTTCAGTTTCTGAACGGGCTTATCAGCGCTAATGCAAATTATTATATTAAACAAACCAAGGATTTACTTGCAGATATCAGTTTGCCCTTGTCTAATGGTTTTGAAACCTATCGCGACAATATGGGGCAACTGGATAACCGGGGTTTCGAGTTGTCGCTGCGGGGATTTGTTTTACGCAGGGATGAGGTAACGGTCAGTTTATTCGGTAGCATGGCACGGAATCAAAATGAAATTAAAAAGATCTCTAATTCATTGAAAGCTCAGAACGAAGCGATCGACAAGGAGCAGGATGAATATACACAACCCCGGAACCAACGTTATGAGACTGCTAAGCCGCGGGTACTGTTTAAGGAAGGCGAATCCTCTA
>CAJKZL010000067.1 GCA_905204385.1 uncultured Odoribacter sp.
TACTCTAAAAAAACTACCATCTTCTGCTATATAGTAATTCGATGCCTTTTCTTTAATTATAGGTGTAAGTTCTTTTATTTTAATTCTTTCATTTTCATCTGAAACATAAAATGTTTTAAAACCAATTAATTTCAAATCTTGCTTATTGACAGACAAAGATTTTGCTAAATTTATTTCAACTTCCAAGCTGTCATTAGAATTTTCTAATTTAGTACCTTGTCCACAACCCCAAATAAAAATCAGACACAAAACAGAGATTAACAAACAATACAAATTTACCTTCTTCATAACGATTGATTTAACATAATTTTCATTGATTAAAATTCGTATAAAATATAATCACATTACATATTTGAATTTATTAAACAGACATAAAACAACGCCAAACAAACAATACTGAGAATAAAAATGATAACTGACCATTTTTTCATTAGTTTATCTTTTTTGATAAGAGCATAAACAATACCGACAATTGACGCTACAATAATTCCCGCAACTATTCCAATAATACCTTGCATTGCAATCCCAACAATGACAATTATTCCCATAGTTATTAAAATCTTGCTTCTCATATTATTACTTTCAATTATTATTTACTATTTGTACACTTCAACAATAGCTCTTCAAACTATAGTCATATTCGTCTCTCTATTATCATCGTCTTAATAGACCAAAGCCAAATAGCCTGCCAGAAAATCCGAAAGAATTCGGATTGGCAAATTCAATTTGGATAACAATCTTAATCCTAAACCGAAGCTAACCGGTGAAACTTATTGGAGGAATTCGTTAAAATGAAAAACTCCTGAAAATTGAATACTTTCAGGAGTTTGCCGATTTTTGATTTGGTGACCTCGGAGGGGCTCGAACCCTCGGCCCATTGATTAAGAGTCAATTGCTCTACCAGCTGAGCTACGAAGTCATCCTGGCTGCAAAAGGAAGTATCCTTTTGCGGGTGCAAATATACACCAATATTTTTAATATTCCAAAAAATATTCGGATTAATCTTCCTTAATGTTGTGATAAACGTTGGTGACGTCATCATCTTCGTCCAGCTTATCCAGAATTTTCTCCACATCCGCTCTTTGTTCGGGGGTCAATTCTTTGGTATCGGTCGGGATGCGGGTAAATTCTCCGCTTACGATGTCATATTTATTTTCTTCCAGGTATTTTTGAACATTTCCGTAAGCATCGAACGGTCCGTAAAGATTGATCACCCCTTCTTCATCTTCGAAAATTTCGTCTACCCCATAGTCGATCATTTCCAATTCGAATTCTTCGGGATCGAAATTTTCCGGCTTATTGATTTTGAAAACGCATTTCCGGTCGAATAAAAAATCCAAAGACCCGGTAGTGCCCAAAGAACCTCCGAATTTGCTGAAAGCATGGCGGACGTTGGCCACCGTACGGGTATTGTTGTCCGTAGCTGCTTCCACCACTATGGCTATGCCATGAGGTGCATAACCTTCGTAGGTCACTTCTTTATAGTCGGAAGTGTCTTTAGATATAGCTCGTTTGATGGCACGTTCTACGTTTTCTTTCGGCATGTTTTCTGCCTTGGCATTTTGGATAAGGATACGAAGACGCGTATTATTGGCCGGATCGGGTCCGCCGGCTTTTACAGCAATATCAATTTCTTTTCCGATTCTGGTAAAAGTACGGGCCATGTTTCCCCACCTTTTTAATTTCCGTGCTTTCCGGTATTCAAACGCTCTTCCCATAATATCTTATTATTAATCTTTGTTTTGATGAAAATTTTACGACTTGCAAAGTTAAATTATTTCAGATAAAAAATAAAAGCTAACCGATAAAAAAGAGTAATTTAACCGGAAACTGCAATTCCTTTATTCTCCTGATCTCCGGTTGGGAAATCGGTCGGAATTCCGCTTACGGCTCATCGGCCGGGAGAAAGCTCTTTAGCAAATAGCCGGTCGAATAATTCTCCGCGCGTCAGCCGTCCATCCTGTACGCATATCGATTCCACCCGTCCCCGGGCGCAGAGTTTATGATCCTGGAGACGGAAAATATCCTCGAAAAAGACCAGTTTCGCTCCTTCGCGGGCTATATTCAAACCTACCACGAAACGATCTCCGCTGGTCAGGGATACTTTATAGTCGATTTCTACCCGGGCTACCATAGCGTCGATCCCTTGATTATGGAGTTCGCCGAAATTGGCTCCGGTACTTTCTAAAAATTCATGGCGCGCATGTTCAAGATAATGCTGATAGTTAGCGTTGTTGACAACTCCTTGAAGATCACATTCGTAATCGCGCACTTTCATTTCTATTTCAAAAATATAACCTTTCATAACGAGTGATTTAGAATCTGACAAAGATATGAAATTGTCGATCTTTTGGGTATCCCTATTTATTTCATCTATGAGATAATAAAAACAATCGATTAGAATTATTGTTTATATCGAAAAAAATGATATATTTTTGTCTACGAAAAGAAAAAACAAGAACAATTAAAACAAATAATTATGCAGACAATCATTAATTCACAGCTTCCTGATTTCAGTGTTCAGGCGTTTAAAGATGGCAAATTCGTTACCGTTACCGATAAAGATGTTTTGGGTAAATGGGGTGTTTTCTTTTTCTATCCAGCCGATTTTACTTTTGTATGTCCTACAGAATTAGTAGATATGGCAGAGAAATACGAGCAATTTCAAGCCATGGGCGTAGAAATTTATTCTGTGAGCACCGATTCTCATTTTGTTCATAAAGCCTGGCACGATGCTTCGGAAAGTATCCGTAAAATCAAATATCCGATGCTTGCCGATCCTACTGGAGCCTTGAGCCGTGCATTCGGTGTCATGATAGAAGAAGAAGGAATGGCTTACCGGGGAACTTTTGTGGTCAATCCGGAAGGAAAGATTAAAGTGGTGGAAATTCATGACAATAATATCGGCCGTGACGCTAACGAATTGCTCCGGAAAGTGGAAGCCGCCCAGTTTGTGGCAACCCACGAAGGAGAAGTTTGCCCTGCTAAATGGAAGAAAGGGGAAGCGACCTTAAAACCGAGTATCGATTTAGTTGGAAAAATTTAAACGGATAGTATGTTGGAAAAAGCTTTGAAAGATCAGTTGCGCGGAATTTTCGCGCAACTGATTTCAAAATATACCTTTGATATCGGGGTCGACCCCAGGCATGAAAGTCGGCAGGAGTTATTGGAGCTACTGGAAGAGGTTGCCGATTGTTCGGATAAAATCGATTGCCGGGTGAAAGTAGCAGAGGGACTTGGATTCTCACTGTTGAAAGATGGGAAAGACACCGGTATAAAATTTAGAGGGGTCCCTACAGGACATGAGTTTACCTCTTTATTGATGGCCATATTGAATAGTGACGGAAAGGGAAAGAATATCCCGGACGAGGGAATACGCAAGAGAATCTCCGATTTGAAAGGTCCGGTGCGGCTTACGACTTACGTTTCTCTGACTTGTACTAATTGTCCGGATGTAGTTCAGGCTTTAAACGTTATGGCGGTATTGAATCCGGAGATAACGCATGAGATGGTCGACGGAGCGATTTATCAGGAAGAAGTGGAGGCTTTGAAGATCCAGGGCGTTCCTTCGGTATTTGCCGATGGAAAGTCGATCCATGTCGGCAGAGGAGAACTCGGTGATTTGCTCCGGAAATTGGAGGAAGTTTACGGGTCGAGGGTCACCGGATCGCAAGACGAAGAAAAGCGTTATGACGTAATAGTCGTCGGTGGAGGGCCTGCCGGCTCTTCAGCGGCCATTTATTCTGCCCGGAAGGGATTGAAAGTGGGAATTGTGGCGGAACGGATAGGAGGACAGGTGAAGGAAACGGTGGGCATCGAAAATTTGATTTCCGTGCCTTCGACCACCGGCAGCCGCTTAGCCGATGACCTGAGAACCCATCTCCGGCATTATCCTATCGATTTGTTCGAACACCGGAAGATTGAAAAGATAGAACTACAGGATAAAAATAAGCTGTTAATTACGAACGGAGGCGAGAGATTCATCGCTCCGGCAGTGATTATTGCCACCGGAGCGAGTTGGAGGCGGTTGAACGTACCCGGCGAGGCGGATCACATCGGGAAAGGAGTGGCCTTTTGTCCCCATTGCGACGGGCCTTTTTATAAAGGAAAGCATGTTGCTGTGGTAGGGGGAGGAAACTCAGGGATCGAGGCAGCTATAGATTTGGCCGGAATATGCTCTAAAGTGACCGTTTTGGAATTCTTAGACGAATTGAAGGCCGACCAGGTATTACAAGAAAAGGTTTTAAGCCTTCCGAATGTGGAAATCTTCAAAAGTTCGCAGACCTTGGAAGTCTTAGGAGACGGTACGAAAGTAACCGGAATCCGGGTGAAGGACCGGACAAACGGTTCGGAAAGGATGGGCCCTCTGGATGGGGTTTTTGTGCAAATCGGGCTAAAGGCGAATAGCGAAATTTTCAACGACATATTGGATACCAACCGTGCAGGAGAAATAGTGATCGATGCCCATTGCCGTACCTCTCAGCCCGGCATGTATGCTGCCGGTGATGTTTCCTCCGTCCCGTACAAGCAAATTATTATTTCCATGGGTGAAGGTGCTAAAGCTGCCTTATCTGCTTTCGACGACCGCATCAGGGGTATTTGCTGAGGTAAAAGCCGGGGAGCATATTCCCGGTTTTATAATCTTCTGTCCTTTTAATCGGCCGATAAAAGAAATGTATGGGCGGTCCTGGAAAAGTGGATAGAGAGCTGAGCCAGTTGCTTCTTGTCCAGCATATTGTGTCGAAGGTTAACCAGGCTTAAATCGGGATGATTCCCGTAATGGAATCGTTTAAGGGAATTATAGGAGCAATAGAGGGTACTCAATGCGGAACAAGGGGTGATATCTATTTCCTCCAGTCGGTTGTAAGCTGCGTTGATGTGAAGAAGCCGGGGAGTTTTCGTAAAATTCAATTCTATGATGTGGTTTGAATTGCAGTATAACTCCTCCAGAAGGGGGCAGGCGGAAAGATCCAGTCGGTCTATTTCGTTGATGCTGCAATCGAGGTATTTTAATCGGGGACAGTTCGTTAGGGAGAGGGCTGATAAATTTAAACGCGATATATTTAAGTAAGTGATGTCTTTTCCTTTTATACTTATTTTTTGATTTCCCTTGTTTGTAAATAAATGACTGATCACGGAAAGTTTTTGTTCTTCAAGGTGCGGGCTGTCTCCATCTCCCCAGTTTATGATGGTTTTTCCGGCAATTATTTCGGCTTCGAAGAAAACATCGTCTTTATTTTCAAAAAAAATATTTATTTCTTCCTGGAAATCGTTCATTTCTTTTAGTTTAGTTTCATAAAAAAGCGCGTCCTGTGTGTTTTTCTGTCATGAAGGTACCGCCATACCCAGAAGTCAGAAAACACAACAGTCCACGCTTATGCATGAACGTCACTGTATATTCCTGCTTCTGTTCAAAATTGGCGGTTTCTCTGACAAGAATAAAATAACGATATAATTCTATTTCCAGATGTCTGTCCCGTCACCGACGGAACATTGCAAACTTACTAAAAAATCAGAATTAAAAAATCGTCTGTGACATATTTCTGCATGGCAAATGGACTGTTGCTTTTGATATTAATTCAGAACATTGAATATCAATGAATTTTCATTTGATCTAACTATAAAATCGTCTTTGTTTGTAAACAATTTTTCCATATGTTGTATCTAATTTTTGTATAAATGTAAAGATTATTTATGTTATCACCACAAATTTACCCTCAAAACTAAATCATCGCGGCAATTTATTTAAGAGAGACAGGCCTTTTTTGTTTTAAAACTTCAGAAAACGTTTTCTATAACTTTGTGACTTGCTGAAGCGTTTAACTCTCAGTGATATAGTCTATTTTTATGTTATATGCAACCTCTCTCAAAGAACTGGCCCGGTTGCTGAACCTGGCACCTTCCACAGTTTCCAAAGCTCTGAAAGGACATCCTGATATTAGTGAGGCCACCCAGAACAGAGTCAGGGAAATGGCAAAGAAGGTCCACTATCGGCCCAGTGCCTTGGCGAAAGGATTAAGAGATCGGCGATCCTACCTGATAGCTTTGATCGTACCTACTTTGAACGATTATTTTTATGTACAGGTGCTTCGCGGAATATTGAAGGGGGCCTATGCACGGGAGTATAAAATGATTGTTTTCGAGACGCATGAACAATTTGACAGAGAAGCGGAAATCTGTTTTTCGCTGCCCAAATCCGGAGTGGATGGCTTACTGATCGCTCCTTCCAAAACAACGCAGGATGTCCGTCCCTTAAAGGCTTTGAAACAAAACGGTTTGCCCTTTGTTTTTTTCGACCGTATCCTGGGGAATATCGATGCCGACCGCGTTTTGGGAGACGATTTCCAGGGTGCTTATCAGGTGGTGAGTCACTTGATAGTCAGTGGATGCAAACATATTGCAATGTTTTCTTCTTCCCAGCATTGGATATGGGCCCAGAAAAGACAATTAGGCTATATGCAATCTTTACAGGATCATCATATCACTGTCGACCGTCAACTGATAGTGGAAGTGGACAAAATGGCGGAAGTCAGGCCGTTAGTGAACGACTTGATCTCCCGGCATGACATCGACGGAATATTCGCTTGCCAGGATAGGATGGCCATCGAAGTGATGGACGAGTTGCAAAAGAAAGGTTTTCCGATACCCGGAAATGTCGCTGTTTGCGGTTTTGGCAACGATCCGTCCGCCAGAATCGTCTCTCCCGCCCTGACTACGGTGGACCGGAAGGGATTAGAAATGGGAAAAATAGCCGTCGATCTGTTGATCGATCGGATAGAAAACCAGGGTAAAAAAGATACTCGGACCGTGTTATTAAAAAATGAATTGATTATCAGGGATTCATCTCTTGTTTATTGAGTCGGAACAATAAACGGATAGAAAGTTTTGCTTTAAAATCTTATGGAAAAGACTAGGTAGTGATGCAAAAAAAGAGATTTCTTATTATTTTTGAAAAAAACATGTAAAAATTTTTGGTAGAATCAAAATAAGCTATACTTTTGTATCCGCAATCGAATAGATCGCAAGGGTTCTTAGCTCAGTTGGTTCAGAGCATCTGGTTTACACCCAGAGGGTCGGGGGTTCGACTCCCTCAGGACCCACTCCAAGGAAGTCTCACACAGACTTCCTTTTTTTATGCCTAGCCTTTGCTCCTCTCCCTCTGAACGGAGGAAACCGGGATGGGCTGTAATTTATGAGGGGACGCCGTGTTCTCGACTACATTATTCGTTTTTTAAAGTATCCATTTCATTTATATCCAATAAGCGGAAATAACAATTATCCTGTTTTTGCCAGGCGCTACGGTGAAAATGACCGTACCACCATTGCCGTACGGGATGTCCGAGTTTTTTCAGCTCATGCCAGACGGCATCCATGGTTTTACGCTCGTTTTCCAGGTCGCTGTCTAAAGCCGGATCCTGAGACAGCCAACTTTGGATGCCGTCTTTCGTATGGGGAGGACAAAAGGAAGGGCCGCTATGGCTGATAACGGTATCGATTTTTAGTTTCGAAGCCGAGATTTCTTTTATCATTTTGGGATTGAAGACCGGAGCTTCGCCGGGCCAATATAAAAAACCGGCATTTTTATCCTGTTTCCGGTGGGTCCGGTCGATGCTGATGGCTCCGCCTATACAAAGTATATTGTGATGAGCAGTACGGACAATAGAATAATCCGGAATACAAACGGCTCTTTTTTTATTGAAAGAAAGACCGTCGAAATAAACCGGATCATCATGATTTCCGCGGATAAATATAACGGCATTGTTTTTCTTGTTCAGATTCCGTCCCATTTTCGAGGCATACAATTGTTCGTAAAAGTGGGGACGGTTGAATCCGAAGCCGCAGTCCCCGGCAACGATGAATAAGGTGTTTTCTGCGTGGATATTTCCGTATATCACTTCAAAATGTCCGTGGATGTCCCCGCAAACCATGACCTGTTCATAGGAGGTGAAATCGTAAATGTTCATAGTCGTAACTTTCCCTGTAAATTTACGGATTTTCATTGTATCGGCGAAACGTTTGAAGCGGGAATCTTTCCGCAAGGCGGCCTGTTTCTTACTGTCGGAAAAGCTATTATTCGTGATGCTCCGACAAATGAATCGGTTCCGTTAATGGCTGGCCATGCATACCATAAAAAGGAAGAAAGCATATAACCCTCCGGGCTGCCAATCTTTTCATCGGGAGCAAAAGATCCGGCTGAATGAGATGGCGGGTACGCTCAATTATTTTTAGCAAAAGGAAAGTCTGCCGGATAAATTACTCCCAGTTGGCGACGTACTTCGTCGATGATTTCGAGCGTAATCAGGGAATTGGTATGGCTATTTATAACAGATTCAGATTGTTGATTTTCAATCAGATTAATAAATTCCGCCAGTTCGTAGTAGTATTCATTGTGAACTGCCGGTAAAGAAAGTTGTTCGGGTTCTCCCCCTTTAGGGGTAAAGTTGACCTGCCGGATGGAATGGATCCGGTCGAGCGTAAAAGTGCTCGTTTCTCCCTGAATTTCCGCAGGAAGAAAAGAATCGGCAATTTTGGAATAAAGAACAGTGGCATTCATCTTTTCATATTTGAAATTCACGGCTCCCTGTCCGTCGACTCCGGTGAAGAGTTTAAGTCCGTTCGCACTGATTTCCAGCGGACGGCCGAAAAGGACCACCATGGGATAAACGGTATAAATTCCCAGGTCCATCATCGCCCCGTTCGAAAGTTCAGGTTTAAAGGCGTTCAGTACAATGCCTTCCTTTAATTTGTCGTAACGGGAGGAATATTGGCAATAGCAGGCGAAATACCGACGGATGCGGCCAGCTCGGGAAAGGTTTTCCTGAACGACTCTGAAATTCGGGGTCAGGGTGGGCTTCATCGCTTCCATCAGGGTCACCTTATGCCGCCGCGATGTTTCGATCATGCTCCGGGCTTCGGCAGCATTAGAGGCCAAGGGTTTCTCGCAGAGTACGTGTTTCCCGTGGTTCATAAACAGTATGCTTTGAGTGGCATGACGCGCATTGGGGGATGCGATGTTGACGGCATCGATGAGCGGGCTGCGGGCCATCTCTTCCAGGGAAGTGAACACAGTAGGAATGGAATGCCTGAGTGCGAATGCTTCCCCCGTTTCACGTCGGCGCGAATACACGGCACTAGCTTCGAAGCGGGGCTCTTCCCGGGCTGCTTCGAGTATCCAGTCGGCAATAAAGTTGGTGCCTACTATGCCAAAGCGTATCTTTTTCATACGACCTGGGGTTAGCTGAGTTCGACAACTGCCGGACAATGGTCGGAATGTTTTACGTGTGGCAGAATACCGGCGCTTTTCAATAAGGGCAGGACTTCCGGAGTGGCCATGCAATAGTCGATGCGCCATCCTTTATTGTTGTTGCGGGCATTGGCCCGAAAACTCCACCAGGTATACCGATGCGCTTCCTCGGGATGGAAATAACGGAAGGTGTCGGTGAACCCCGAATCTAAAAACAGGCTCATCCATTCGCGTTCTTCCGGCAGGAAACCACTGTTGTTTGCATTCCGCACAGGGTCGTGGATGTCTATCGGACGATGACAAATGTTATAATCGCCGCAAAGAATCAACTTCGGACGTTTTTTGCTCAATTCCATTACATAATGGCGGAAGTCTTCCAGCCATTGCATTTTGAAAGCCTGGCGTTCGTCCCCGGTGGTACCGGAAGGATGATAAACGCTGACCACGGACAGATCGCCAAAATCGGCTCTCAGGAACCGGCCTTCCCGGTCGTATACCGGGAGTCCCATGCCATATTCCACATGGTCCGGAATGAGTTTCGTCAGAATGGCGACTCCGCTATAGCCTTTCTTTTCAGCAGAAAAGAAATAAGAATGATAGCCCAATGTTTCCAGTTCGAGGGTAGGAATCTGATCCGGTTGAGCTTTAGTCTCCTGCAAACAGACGATGTCCGGTTGCTCTTCGGCCAGCCAGTCGGTGAAACCTTTCGATAAAGCGCTGCGCAAGCCGTTGACATTATAGGTGATGATTTTCATGATCTTGTTTTTGTGCAGCTAAAAGTAGGTAAATTTTGAACGAAGTCCAAAAATAGAAGTAAAATGAGAAGGTTGTAGGTTATGGAGGGAAAACTGTCACTTTTTTACTGGGGTAAATTTTTTGTATTTTGTTTTTTAATCGTCGGGCTGTATATCTTTTAACAATGCCGGTAGAAATTTTCTTCCGTTTATACCGAGCCAATTGGAATATAAATTGATTGATTGTTTGGGGTAAAAGTGCTTAGAACCGTCAGTTTTTTTCATAATGGGCATATATTGAAGGTTTTCTAATTTTATTCTTATTCTTTTGATATTTTTTAAAGTTTTTGATGAGAGGGGTAAAACACCGTTCCCGCCGTTTGAGTCTATGAATTCAAACAAGGGTAACTTAGCTCGATATTCTGAAGATGGATCTATAGATATGTGATATTTACCTTCATAATTGAAAAAAGGTTTTCTATTTGTCATATATTCTGATTTTCCGGTTACATCATAGATCACTTTGAAATATGAGCATCGCAGGTAGCTAAGATATCCATCTCCTCCATAAACCACAAATATATTCAAGCTATCATTGTGATTTTTCAATCTTGCTAAAAAATAAGATTTTCTGTCTATTTTGCCGGAAGGCTTTACCAGTTCCAGAGAAAGAGTCAAATTTTCTTGTCCGAAGCATGATGAAATACACCCTATTAATATTAAGAATATAAATATGCGTTTCATCGTTTTATTTGTTTGGTTTCCGAGGATGAAAACTATATCATACTATAAATAAAGTTTTTATTCTCTGCAGATGAAAAATACCATCTAATTTTTCAATGTCGTGATCTAATTGCCGAAACTTATCCGCCAGAATTTTAATATGTCGATAATTCTTTTGAGAAAGAATAGGGTACTGCATTTTCTGTAGTGCCGCGGACTTTGTTGGGGTAAGATTTCATGTCGAAATCAAGAGTCCCGCCTCGAAACAGATCTTTCCGGGTGATGTAATTCTTGTCGTATTTTTTGCCGTTGAGCCTGACGTTATCTACATATA
>CAJKZL010000068.1 GCA_905204385.1 uncultured Odoribacter sp.
ATTCTTGGAGATCGACAATATGATCAACTGAGGCTGCCGAATGTTGCCGATGGGTGAGTTTAGCGAAAACTTCTTCCAGGGAGCGGCAGTCGGTTTGGTTTTTGAGTTCCTGTATGCTGCCATTGGCCATGACCATACCGTCGTTTAATAGAATGATCCGGCTAGCTATTTTTTCGACAATATCCATGAGATGAGAGCAATAGAAGATGGTTTTCCCTTGATGGGCCAGTTCGGTAATCATTTCTTTCATCAGAATCACTGCATTTGCATCCAGCCCATTTAAAGGTTCATCCATAAACAAGATATCCGGGTCATGGAGCATGCCGGAAATCAGATGGATTTTTTGTTTCATTCCTTTTGAAAAAGTAGTCATCCGGGTATTGGCATAGTCCAGCATTTCGAAAAGAGTAAGCATTTGCCGGATTTTTTCATCGGTATAGTCTTTCGATAGTCCGTACAGAGTCCCGATAAATTCCAGATACTCCACCGGAGTCAGATGCTCGTACATGGTTGCGTTTTCAGGGATATAGCCGATCTTGCGTTTGAGCGGAAGCGCTTCCTTGCGGACATCATGTCCCATGAGGTTTACTTCTCCCTCGAAGTCGGAAAGTATTCCGCATAATATTTTTACGGTAGTCGATTTCCCGGCTCCGTTGGTTCCTAAATAACCGATAACTTCTCCGGCATACACTTCCAGATCTATGCCTTTCAATACTTGTTCTCCCTGCCGGAAACTTTTAGTGAGATGGCGAACGTTTATAACAGGATTTTCCATGGTTGTATCAGATAATAAAAGGGTAAATGTAATAAGATTTTTATAATATGCAATCATTTATAAATGGGTATCGCTTTTACTGCCGGAGGGTTGCCTGAAAGAAGGCAAAAGGTGGACCTATTCAGTAAGGTCTGGGGAATAGAAATGATAATTCTAAAAATAAGGCATGGATTTTCGGGAAGAATGTCCTACTTTTGGTGAAATGAAATCGTAAAAAATGGAATTTTTAGAAAATTATAATTTAACAGGCTTGGTGATCGGAATTTGTACTTTTTTGATTATCGGCCTCTTCCATCCCGTGGTCATCAAGTGTGAGTATTACTTTGGAACTCGCTGTTGGTGGGTTTTCTTAGCCTTGGGGGTAGTGGGAATTGTTGCAGCCCTTTATGTGAAGGAGATTTTCTGGTCTTCCCTTCTGGGCGTTTTTGCTTTTTCTTCTTTTTGGACCATATTGGAAATCTTTGAACAGAAAGAAAGAGTGAAAAAAGGATGGTTTCCTATGAATCCGAAAAGGGAAAAGGAGTATGAGGGGTGAGATAAGAGATTATAGATTAAAGATTATAGATTAAAGATTAGAGAAGGGGAAAAAGAAATTTTATGGAAGAGTATTTGATGCAGTTAACAGCAAGTTGTCGTAACACTTTGGTCGATCATTTAGTAATGGAGTTTATAGCTGCCGGTGAAGGATGGCTGGAAATGCGGATGCCGATTGACCGACGAACCTGTCGGCCGGACGGGGCTTTACATGGTGGAGCGAATATGGCGCTGGCCGAAACGGTAGGAGGGGCATTGAGTTCCCTATCTCTGCCTGAAGAATTCCGGTTTCATGTTTTCGGTATCGAAGTCAATGGAAATCATATGAAACAAGCACAGGGAAAATACGTTACCGCTAAAGGTACTTTTATACACCGAGGCAGGCGCACTCATGTGGTGCAGGTAGAAATCCGGGATGAATTCGGCGCATTGGTGACGGTCAACCGGGTGACGAACATGATTGTCTGAAGGTAAGTCATTTAAAACTGCTAACCGTTTTTATACTTTCTTTGCAAGTGACTGGCATAAAAGTTGATAATTTTTTTAATGGGAAAATAAAAAAATTAGAGTTACATTAAAAACAATTTAAGTAAGAAAAGAGTATTCATTTTGGGATTTTTGTTCCTGGTTTCGGTGTGCATGATTTCATGCTATCCGGAAGGACCGGAATATGTTCATGAAAAGGACATTGCTTTGACGCATTATGATGAGAATGCCAATTTTGCAGCTTATACGACATTTGTTTTGCCCGATTCGGTGGTTTTTATAACCTCCGATGGGGATAGCGCTTCCATCGATCAGGAAGTGAGTCATCAGGTATTGGAATTGGTAAAGAAGAATTTTACCGACCGAAATTACAAGTTATTGTCTGCTGAAGAAGCAGAAAATCAGACGCCCGACTTTATGGTGACGGTTACAGCCTTCACTACCCCTGTTTTTAATTATGCCTCGTGGGGAAATTATTGGGGATGGTATCCCGGATGGAGTTGGTTTGGTTGGGGCGCCGGTTGGGGCGGTTATTATCCCTGGTATCCTTGGTATGCCGCTGGCTACAGCTATTATGCTTATGATGAAGGAACGTTGGTAATCGATATGCTGGATGTGAAAAATGCCGATTCTCAATCGAAACGCATTCCGGTCTTATGGTCGGGAGTGAATACGGGGATTTTGGCCGGTAGCAAAGTATATGTATGTGATCGTTTGGCCAGAAGCATCGATCAGTGTTTTCTCCAGTCTCCTTATCTCCGGGCAGGCTTACTTACCGATAAATAAACCGGATCAGGTCGATCTTTTATTTTCTCAGATTTTAAGTTTTCAATATAAATTGGCGTGGTTATGAAAAAGATACTATCTATACTTATTTTCTTTGTCCTCTGCTATGCAGGTCGGGTGGATGCGCAGGTATTTTCCCTGAACTACAGAATGTCGGCTCCTTTAGGGGATAGTCATGATTTTATTTCAAAGATGAGCTTTCGGGGGATGGCAGCTGATTTTCAGTATTTTGTCAGTGAGCATATAGCTGTCGGTTTTAATTTGGGTTGGAACACTTATTACAAGCATCTGGATTATCATACGAATCATTTTCTATTGAATGGTGAAAAAGTGACTATAACGGGCGATCAGTTCCGGTATTTGAATGTAGTACCGCTTTTGGCGAATGTGCGCTATCAGTTTACCAAAGGAGATGCTGCTGTTTTACCCTATGTTGGCCTGGGAATCGGCACGAATTGGGCGGAAACCCGTTTAGAGATAGGCGATTGGGTAGCAGAGGAAAAAGGATGGCAGTTCGCCGTCGCTCCGGAGATCGGTCTGATCGTTCCTTTCAGCGATCATGTGGGAATGCATGTCGGAGCACAATATCAATACAGTGTAAAGGCAAGCGGCCTTCCGTCATTACAGGATTTGGGCGTGAAAGTGGGATTGGCTTTTAATCTGCAATAACAAGGTGCG
The DNA here is from genome assembly GCA_905204385.1 of uncultured Odoribacter sp. The sequence goes on from CAJKZL010000068.1 coordinate 3,260, forward strand.
GGGGAATACTCCGGGATTTTCCGGTTATTATTCTCCCGCTCTCTCTTTAGAGCTTATAATTCCATTGTTCCAATGCATAGGCCCAATGCTTTTCCACCAGTTCAATGGTACGGGGCTCGTATTTATAAGTATTTTTCTTATAGCCTTTTTTCTTGTCCAGGTAAGCGGTTATGTCGGCTTTGGCATTTTCGAAACCGGGAATGGCCAGGGTTCGGTAGATTTTTTCGGTCATCCCTAGGGCATCGGCTTCGAAATCTTCGAATTTAATTTCAATAAGGTTGCCTTCCGGGATGAGCTTTTTCTCTTCCTCATAGGCGCGGTATAACCGGGTAGAGACCTCCAGAATGTTCTTTTCCATTTCTTCTGCAGAAATTTTCTGGAGTTGCAATGGCAGGATCGTATTGCTGAAAAAGCTGCGGGTAGACTCAAAGACGGTATAAGGGTTTCGCATCAGGTAAATGAATTTCGCATTCGGGAACATTTCCAGTATTTCTTTCATTTTCCCGGTATGCGGCGGATTTTTACTGAGGAATTGCTGGCCCTTGGTATTCCATAAGGAAATTTTAATCAACTTTAGGAAGGTATCTTTGAAAATCCGGTGTTCCTCTGCCGTAGCCGTTTTCATCGTCAGGAAACGGTCGCAATATTCCAACATATTCTGGGGCAGAAACCAAAAATTATAATACGAACTAGACATCATGTTGGACAAGGCAAACTCTTCTTCCTGAGGTAGGTCGACGTTTAGCTCCATATTGTCGGTCGGGCGTTTATCCGGCATCAGCCATGCCATGGTTTTCTTAAACATGGGCTGTCCCCACATCATCAAATGAGGAAAAACGGTTTGATAGGTAGTGGTATAACCGAAATGCTTGTCATGAGCCAATACGTTGTGTACGAAAGTGGTTCCGCTGCGCCAATGACCCAGAATAAAGACGGGTTCCTCATTGATGTCCTTGTCCCTCAGACGTTTCCGGTACCTGCGATCCTGTATGGGTTTTAGTGAACTCATTAACCGGCATATGGCTTTAGTCAGTTGATATTTGGTTTTATACCCTTTTTCTATTTTTTGTCCTTTTGTAATCCCTTTAAATGTTTTCCAGTCTGCCCCCACCAAAGTATTTACCGGCAGTTTTTGAAATTCGAGTAAACCCATATTGAAGTAACGATTAGCTTACAACCGGAGGTTGTAAAAGTAACGATTAATGATTAGAATAATAATTGCGCAATGCGCTGATTTGAGCACTGATTTTTTCTATTTTCTTTCTGATTGCTGTCAAGTTATTGTCATTTATATATCCTAATTTATTTCCTAAGATTAAATGGTTCATTGTTTCCATTAAGCTACTATAAGCAATGGTAAGAAAATGGGCTTTGTCTTTACTGGTTTGCCTGGAATTTCCTTCGGATATATTGGCAGGAACAGCGGAAGCTGCTCTTCTGATTTGATCCGTTAAAGAAAATTGTTCTGTTTTAGGGAATGTCTCTGTTAACAGGTAAATGTTAACAGTGAAATCCATTGCTAATTGCCAAACTTCGAGTTTTTCAAAAGCGAACATATTCTTTTATCGTTACTTTGGTAAGCGTAGCTTACCTCATCGTTACTTAATAATTTTCACGCTTACCCCCATCCTGTCCAGTTCCCGGGCTACTTTTTCTACGGCTTCGTAATGTTCGGGGGAGATACCGAGTTTGGACAGATGGATTTCGGGAATTTCAAATTCCTGCAAATCTTTCATCTCCACCTTGTCGATAATCATTCCGACAGCACAGGTGTTGTTGGTCATGGGATCGATCAGAATAAAAGCTCCGGTATTTTTATTTTTGGCGTAAGGATCGAAAAATAAAGGTTTGCCTGTGGTGAAAATCACCCGGGCAATCTCGTTCAATTCCAGGGCTTCGCTGGAAGATTGCTCCATGGTGTTTACATTTACCTTATATTTGATTTTATCGATCTTCACCCGGGTCAGGTTAGTGGTATGTTTGATGAAAAACTGTTCCTGAGGATCCATTTTTTTCTCATCCATCCACACCAGCATCGCTTCAAAATTACGGTCGATGAGAGGTAAATTGTCGGGATGTACCAGCATTTCTCCCCGGGAGATATCGATTTCGTCCTCCAGGGTGAGAGTGACAGCCTGGGGAGGGAAAGCGTAATCCATTTCTCCGTCGTAAGTGACTATCGATTTTACCCGCGATCTTTTCATAGAGGGTAATGCCACCACTTCATCCCCGGTACGGACAATGCCTGAGGCAACGCTGCTGCTGAATCCCCGGAAATCCAGGTTCGGGCGCAGGACATACTGCACAGGAAAACGGAAATCGGTAAAGTTCTGATCACTGCCGATCTGTACGGTTTCGAGAAACTCCAACAAAGGTTTGCCGGTATACCACATCATGTTTTCCGATGATTCAACCACATTGTCTCCTTTGAGAGCGGATAAGGGAATACAGGTAATGTCCGGAATATTCAGGGGAGTCGCAAACTCACGGTAAGTATCGACGATGCGGTCGAAAACATTTCGATTGTAGCCTACCAGGTCCATTTTGTTCACTGCCAGCACCACATGTTTAATCCCCAGCAAAGAAACGAGATAGGTATGGCGGCGGGTTTGGGTGATCACTCCCGAGCGGGCATCCACCAGGATAATTGCCAGGTTGGCTGTCGATCCGCCGGTGATCATATTCCGGGTGTATTGCTCATGTCCCGGAGTGTCGGCGATGATAAATTTCCGTTTGTTGGTGGAAAAATAGCGATATGCCACATCGATGGTAATCCCTTGTTCCCTTTCGGCTTTCAGGCCGTCCAGCAATAAAGCGTAATCGATATTGTCGCCCGCATTGCCGTAGCGTTTGGTATCTCTTTCCAGTGCATCCAACTGATCTTCATAAAGTTTTTTACTGTCGAAAAGCAACCTTCCGATCAATGTGGATTTCCCGTCGTCCACCGACCCCGCAGTTAAAAGCCGTAAAAGGTCTTTCTTTTCATCCTGATCCAGGAATTCTTTTATATTTAGTTTTTCCATGATTTCTTCTATTGCCTGTATTTGACGTTTAAGTTTATAGATTAAAATCGATCGTTTTCTCTTCCTTTATCTATTATCTTTAATCTCTAATCTTTAAACTATAATCTATCAACTTTCATCTTTCCTTTCTAAAAATACCCTTCTCTTTTTTTCTGTTCCATGCTGGCATCCTGGTCGAAGTCGATCACCCGCGTGGTGCGTTCCGACTTGGTTGTGGTCATCATTTCTTCCACAATTTTTTCGATGGTATCGGCTTCCGATTCCACTGCTCCCGTAAGAGGCCAGCAACCCAGGGTGCGGAATCTTACTTTTCGCATTTGTACTTTGTCGCGGTATTGTTCGGGCATCCGTTCGTCGTCGGGCATGATCAGATTGCCGTCGATCTCCACAATGGGCCGTTCCTTGGCAAAATACAGGGGAACGATAGGAATGTTTTCCATGCGAATATATTGCCAGATGTCCAATTCGGTCCAGTTGGACAGGGGAAATACCCGGATGGATTCTCCTTTATGAACCCGTGCATTATAAAGATTCCACAATTCGGGGCGCTGATTTTTGGGATCCCATTGGTGAAACTTATCCCGGAAAGAGTAAATCCGTTCTTTGGCTCGGGATTTTTCTTCATCCCTGCGGGCGCCCCCGAAGGCTGCATCGAATTTATATTTGTCCAGGGCCTGGAGTAAAGCCTGGGTTTTCATGAGGTCTGTGTGGACTTTACTGCCGTGGGTAAAGGGACCTACCCCTTCGTGAAAACATTTCATGTTCGATTCCACAATGAGATCCCAATTGTTATCCCGGGCATATCGGTCGCGGAATTCAATCATTTCTTTAAATTTCCATTTTGAATCGATATGCATGAGCGGAAAAGGAACTTTTCCCGGATAAAAAGCTTTCTCGGCCAGCCTGACCATGACGGAAGAATCTTTTCCTATCGAATAGAGCATCACTGGATTTTCAAATTCTGCAACCACTTCACGGATAATGTGGATGGATTCAGCTTCCAGTTCTTTTAAGTGACTTAGTTTATATTCTGACATTTTTCAATGCTTAGGGGCTGATCATAGATCATATTTCCATGCCTATTTCAGCGGTGTTATTTTTGTTTGCAAATTTATGTGTCCTGATGGCGGTAAACATCAGTATTTTTACCGCTTATCATGTTCAACTAACCTTCGGAAGAACAGCTTCCAGCAATATTTTTACGGACTCTTCCAAAGATTGCCGGGAGGTATCGATCGTGATAAAAGGATGTTCCGGACTTTCAAATGGCGAAGAGATTCCGGTAAATTCCTTGATTTCGCCTCGGCGGGCTTTCGCATACAATCCTTTGACATCCCTTCTTTCGCATTCTTCTATCGGCGTACTGACATACACTTCCAGAAAATCCTTGCTGCCGATAATTTCGCAGGCCATGCGCCGGATCGCATTTGTAGGACTGATAAAAGCCGCCAGGGTAACGACGCCGCAGTCTACAAATAGTTTGGACACTTCTGCAATGCGCCGGATGTTTTCTGTACGGTCGGCTTCGGAAAAGCCCAGATTGTTGTTGATGCCGCTCCGGATGTTGTCTCCATCCAGGATCCTGCAAAGGATGCCTCTTTTGTATAATTCCCGTTCGAGGGCAATGGCTAAAGTGCTTTTTCCGGATCCCGACAACCCGGTAAACCAGATCATCATGCCCTTTTGTTTCAGCAAAGCTTCCCGGTCTTCCCGTTGCAGCATTTTTTCAAAAATCGGATATATATTTTCGGCCATTATTTAAGTATTTGTAAATGGATAAAAGGATTAGGGTTGTTCATTCGACTGAGGCTTCACGATAAACCAAGGGTTCAATAAATTCTCCTTATTATAGGTCAGAGGCGTTTTTCCATCCTGCTGGTACAATTCTTTGCCAGCAGCTTTAGCAATGGCGTGCCCTGCAGCAGTATCCCATTCCATGGTGGGGGCGAAACGGGGATAGATATCCGCCGAGCCTTCAGCCACCAGACATATCTTGATGGAACTGCCGATACTGGTGAACCTTACTTCTTTATGTTCCCGTTTCAAGTCGGCGATGAATCTTTCGGTTTCCATACTCATATGCGAGCGGGAGGCTACGACGACAAAAGAAGTGTCCTTTCGGGGAAGTGGCAAAGGCAAGGCCTTTTTCTCCAGTTCGGCCCAATCGGTCGCCTTGGCGTAACTGACCGGAGCGATTTTGTAAGCTCCTTCGCGTAGAGTTCCGTAATAAAGTGTTCTGGTGACCGGAATATAAATCACTCCCAAGGCAGGTCTTCCTTCATAGACTAAAGCTATGTTGACTGTAAACTCACCGTTTTTCTGAATAAATTCCTTCGTGCCGTCCAAAGGATCGACAATCCATACCGTTGTCCAGGAGCGTCTTGTATCATAACCGATCGCCTTATTTTCTTCGCTGATAACCGGGTAGGGAGTATTTTTCAGATATTCCATGATGATTTCGTTGGATTTACGGTCCGCAATCGTCAGAGGAGAATGATCTGACTTTTTTTCGACTTCGAAATCAGAAGCCGGGTCGTTGTATATTCGCAGTATTTCTTCACCTGCTTTAAGGGCAGCTGTGATTGCTGTTTGTAATAATGAATTCATAGTATTTTTCGCATGCGCGGCAAAGGTATCAAATAAATTTTAAATTTCACCGGATGGATAGATTTATGATTTATATCATGCAGAACGAAATTTCTTCTATATTCGTACCCTGAAATGGCATACTTTCTATGGAGGAGGAATTGACAGACCGGTTTAAGGCTTTCCAAAGAGGAAATGAGAGTGTTTTTCGTTGGTATTACGAGAAATATTATCATGCGCTGTGTCTGTGGGTGCTCCGGATTACCAAAGAAGAGATGCAAATGCACGATATAGTGCAGGAAGCTTTCATCACTTTATGGAAATCGCGCGAAAAACTGGAATCCGAGTTGCATTTAAAGATGTTTCTTTATCAGATCGTCCGTAACCGTTGTCTGAATTACTTGAAAACCAGGAAGATTGAAGAAAAATACATCCAAGAATACCTTGCCCTGAACAATGAGCAGCATTTCGGACAACTGGTGCTCGAAGAAGAAGTGTACCGGTTGATCATTCAGGAAATCCAACAATTGCCCGAAGAACAACGGAAGGTGGTGGAATGGCACTTGAAAGGAAAAAATAATGCTGAGATTGCGGGCCTGATGTCCATTTCGGTCAATACGGTGAAAACGCATAAGGCAAGAGCCCGTAAAACTTTAAAAAATAAATTAGATAATCTTTTCATTATTACGGTCTTATTAGGCTTATGAAAAAATAATTTTCTTTTTTTCTGCTTTCTTGTCATTCTTCGAGGCCTTGAAATTGTATTAAAGGAAAAATATGACGTTTTGTTTGCTTTAATCTATAGATGATGACCTCCTATAGCGATATCGAACGAAAAATATACCTGATAAAAGCTTCGCTGGACAGCGAATTAGGGGAAGATGACCGAAAGGAACTGAATGAATGGCTCAGGACCTCTGAGGAAAATCAAGAGATGTACGACCGTTTTCGGAATAAACGGCTTCTTTTTGAACGGCTCGGTTTTTATCGTCAGACGGATCCTGAGCCGGATTGGAAGGAAATCCGTAGGCGGACACAACGCATATCCCGGCATGAGCGGTGGCTACAGAGATTGACTTATGCGGCCGTCTTTATCGGTTTGCTGTTTATGGTGAGTCTCTATATCTACCGGCAGAAGGCAGAGATTCCTTTACCGGAGAATATTGCCATAAATTGTGATTCTATCCGGCCGGGAAGTCGTCAAGCCTATATTGAATTAATAACCGGGGAAAAAATTGTTTTGGGAGAAAGGGAGAAAGGATTGGTGAAAAATGTGGACGGGGGAATGCTGAAAGAAGGGGAGGAAGGACTGATCATGGTGGGAGACGACTCGGTGAAAAACGAAGTGCAGGAAGTTGAATTTAACCGGGTGGTTGTACCCCGGGGAGGTTAGTATCGACTAATCCTGGCTGACGGATCCAAAGTATGGATGAATTCGGATTCGAAATTTGAATTTCCCACTGTTTTTACCGGCAAGGAACGCAGAGTCAGGTTGCAGGGAGAAGCTTATTTTCAGGTACAGCGAAATGAGAAAATGCCTTTTCGTATAGAAGTGAACGGAATAGAGGTTGCCGTTTTGGGTACTTCGTTCAATATTCAAGCCTATGGGGAACTTATGTATACTACCTTGGTAGAGGGAGCGGTGGCGTTAAATGTTGGAGGGGATACTTTCCGTCTGTCACCCGGTGAGGAGGCTAAAGTCAATAAGAGAAAAGTAAGGGTGCAAAAAGTCGATGTTTACGAAAGAATTGCCTGGAAAGAGGGAAAATTCGTATTTCGGGAAAAACGGCTGGAAGAGGTAATGGAGATATTGGGAAGATGGTATGACGTGGAAATATGCTATCGAAATGCAGCGGTGAAAGATCTCCATTTTACTGGAAATATTCCCCGGCATGCTACCATTAGCGAGGTTTTGCAATTTTTGGAACGTACCCGCTTGGTGCATTTCAGTATCGCCGGACGTACGGTTATTGTTTCTGCTTAGTCTGTAGAATATAGATTATTATCAGAAGGATAGGTTTTAATAAAAACGAGCGTTTTTTTTAGTGTTTAAAATTTCGATTACTTTAGTGTTTCATACTTTTTCCTTTCATAGATTCTTATTTATTAAATTGAAATAATATTCTCTCTAATCACTGTATTTTCTG
>CAJKZL010000069.1 GCA_905204385.1 uncultured Odoribacter sp.
TGTCCAGTTGACCGTTTTCAATGACATAGGCCGTATAAGCTGTAAAGCCGTCTACCTGGGTTTGGAATTTGTTGTTCTGTGCATCGTGTATGATTTCCATGTCGAATAGTTTTCTACGAAGATACAAAATATATCTGAAAACCGTATCTTTGTGAAGATAAGAAAAATGGGAATGAGAAGGAGCGGTGAGAAATAGCTCTCTTGAAGAGCAATCCAGGATTGTAAATGTTTAATTGTATTTTTGATAGTTATGGAAAACTTTATTTTTCAGAATCCTACCAAATTGATTTTTGGCAAAGGCATGATTGCCCGTTTGGCAAAGGAAATACCGGCGGGAAAACGGATATTGGTTACGTTTGGCGGTGGAAGCGTAAAGAAAAACGGAGTGTATGAACAGGTCCGCGAAGCACTGGAAGGTTTTGAAGTGATTGAATTCTGGGGTATTGAAGCCAATCCCAAAATAGAGACTTTACGCAAGGCCATTCAGTCGGGCAAGGAGAATCAGGTAGATTTTTTGTTAGCTGTAGGAGGAGGTTCGGTGATTGACGGAACAAAATTAATTGCTGCCGGCATACTCTACGAAGGGGATGCCTGGGATTTGGTGTTGAGAGGGTCAGCGAAAAAAGCCTTGCCTTTAGCGACCGTTTTGACGTTGCCGGCAACCGGTTCTGAAATGAACGATGGGGCGGTGATTTCCCGGTTGGATACGGCAGAGAAGTATCCTTTCCATTCGAAGCACCCTGTATTTTCCATTTTAGATCCGACCGTAACGTTTACACTTCCGGTTTATCAGATCGCTTGCGGCATTGCCGATACGTTTGTACATGTGATGGAACAATATATGACCACTCCCGGCCAATCGATGCTGATGGACCGTTGGGCGGAAGGTATTTTGCATACATTGATCGAAATAGCTCCCCGGGTTCTCCGGAAACAGGATGACTATCGATTGATGTCTGAGTTTATGCTTTGTGCCACCATGGGCTTGAACGGGTTTATCGCTTTAGGAGTGCGTCAGGATTGGGCCACGCATATGATCGGTCATGAGTTGACGGCTTTGCATGGGCTTACACATGGAGCGACTTTGGCTATTGTGTTGCCCGGTTTGCTGCGAACCTTGAAAATGAAGAAAAGGGCGAAGCTTATCCAATATGGAGAGCGGATCTGGGGGATAGTAGAAGGAACCGAAGAAGATAAGGCGGATGAAGCGATTCGTCGCACCGAGGATTTCTTTAAGAGCCTGGGTTTACCTACTCGTTTGGGAGATGCCGGAATCGGGGAAGAGACGATTCTCGAAATCGAGAGACGCTTCAACGAGCGTCAGGTCGCTTTCGGGGAAGATCAGGATGTCGATGGAACGATTGCCCGTCAGGTATTAGAAAATTGCAGGTAAATGATAAACGAGTAACGATGAGGGGGAAAGTTTAAGGTTTAAAGTTTATGGATGATAGAAAGTAACGATGAGGATCTCTGGTCCAAAGTAATGATAAATGAATAACGAAAAAATCCAATAATCTATAGTCTGTAATCTTTCAACCCTAAACTCTCAACTTTCAACTCTTTTTGCTAATTTAGCAGCTTGCTAAACTAAAGTAGTCATGTATACGATAGAACAACTCAGAGAGGTTATCAAAACGGAACTCGACAAGCAGGAATATGTCGAAGTCCCTTATTCTTTGTTCGAGCCCATCCAATATATTATGGAAGACGGGGGAAAGCGGCTGCGGCCGGTGTTGACCCTCATGGCTTATAATATGTACCGCGATGATATAGAAAAGGCTTATAAATCGGCCATCGGTATAGAGATTTTTCACAATTATACTCTTTTGCACGATGATGTCATGGATGATGCGGAGTTGCGCCGAGGCCGTCAGACGGTTCATAAAAAATGGAATAGCAATGTTGCCATTTTGAGTGGGGATGCTGCTGCTATTACTGCCTATAAATACATCGAGACGGTGGACGACACCTATTTACGGAAGGTCATCGACGGGTTTAATCAAGTGGCCATGGATGTCTGCAAGGGACAGCAATACGATATGGAATTCGAGACTCGGGAGGATGTGACGGAGGAAGAATATATTCAGATGATTTATCTGAAAACTTCAGTGTTGATTGCAGGGAGTATGCGGCATGGCGCTTTAATTGCAGGAGCGCCGGAGTATGAGTACAATGCCTTGTATGATTTCGGAGGATATCTGGGATTGGTGTTTCAGTTACAGGATGATTATCTGGATGTTTATGGAGATGTGGAGGAATTCGGAAAGAAGATCGGAGGAGACATCCTATGCAATAAAAAGACTTATCTGTTGATTAAAGCCCTGGAGTTGGCGGGAGAGCAGGATAAAGCGCTCTTGATGGAATGGTTGAAGAAAGAAAAGTTCGATCCTTCGGATAAAATCAAAGAGGTTACCGGTATTTATGACCAGGTGGGAGTGAAAGAAGCTATCAGGCAAAAGATAGAATATTACCTGGGAAAAAGCCGGGAGGCTTTGAATAAAATAAATGTACCGGAAGAAAGGAAAGTCAGGTTCTATGAAATGATAGATTTCATCGGAGGAAGGAAAAAATAGGTTTTCATAAATGCTTTTGCAGATCAAGCGGATCGTCGGTACAGGTTTTGACTATAGGGAACTGTTAGGAATGATCCGGAGTGCAAGGGTGAAAATACAGTTGATAGTGGCGGAAGGAGAGGTATCGATGTTGTGATTGAAATGACGAAATAGGTATGGAAGAGCCTTCAAAACAAAGATTATTGGATGAGCGATATTTAAGAATGGCGAGGATCTGGTCGGAAAATTCTTATTGCAAACGCAGGCAGGTAGGTGCATTGATTGTGAAAGATAAGTCGATCATTTCGGATGGATATAACGGAACTCCTTCCGGTTTCGAGAATTTATGCGAGGATGGCGAGGGACACACCAAGCCTTATGTTCTTCATGCGGAAGCGAATGCAATCACCAAAGTGGCGAAATCGAGCAATAGCAGCGAAGGGGCTACTTTGTACGTAACGGCTTCGCCCTGTATCGAATGTGCAAAACTGATTATTCAAGCCGGAATAATCAGAGTGGTCTATTCTGAACTGTATCGCTGCTGCGATGGAATCGATTTGCTGGAAAAAGCAGGTATAAAAGTGGATTTGATAGAGATCTAAAGCAATAGATCGGACTTTGATATTAGAAAAATATGTACAATAACAAATTGAAAGCAATTATCTTGCCGGTAATCATAGCGCTGGCAATAGTATTCGGAATGATGATCAATTCTGCGTTGAACAAACGTCAGCATATCGGTGAAAACGGAGAGATTTTCAGTCCCTTGCAGGACAGTAAATTGAATACGATTATGAACATGATCGAGTATTCCTATGTGGATTCTGTCGATATGAATGATCTGGAGGAAAATGCGATCGTTCAGTTGATTAAGGATCTGGATCCTCATACCGTCTATATTCCGGCAAAAGATTTACAACGGGTGAATGAAGGGATGGTAGGAAACTTCGGAGGCATAGGAGTGCAATTCTACAAATATCTGGATACGGTGACTGTCGTGAAAGTCGTTCCCGGCGGACCTTCCGAGAAGGCCGGTTTAAAAGACGGCGACCGGATCATACAGGTGGACGATTCGATTGTGGCCGGAAAAAATGTCGACACCGATAAGATCATGAAAATGATGCGTGGTGAAATCGGAACGGACGTCGTACTCACCCTCATGCGCAGGGGAGAAAGCAAACCTTTTGTAAAAAAAGTGACGCGGGGAAGTATCCCCATAAAGAGTGTCGACGTCGCTTATATGATAAACGATACGGTAGGTTTTATTAAAGTGAAAACCTTCGGAATGAACACTTACGGGGAATTTGTAAATGCATTGAATACGCTGTCGAAGCAGGGGATGCGCAAGGTAATCGTCGATCTGCGGGACAACGAGGGAGGCATTTTGCCGATTGCTATTCAAATGGTCAATGAGTTTCTGCCTGAAGGAAGATTGATATTATATACTCAGGGCAAGGCCTATCCCCGCATGGATTATAAATCTAATGGGAAAGGGAAATTTCAGGATATTCCCTTAACCGTTTTAATCAATGAGTTCAGTGCTTCTGCCAGCGAGATTTTTGCCGGGGCGATCCAGGATAACGACCGGGGTACCATTATCGGCCGGCGTTCTTTCGGCAAAGGTCTGGTTCAGGAACAGCGGCCTCTTGCGGACGGTTCGGCTTTGCGATTAACGATAGCCCGTTATTATATTCCTTCCGGACGGTCTATTCAGAAACCTTACGACCAGGGGAAAGAGAAATATTACAATGACATTTATCAAAGGCTTTTGCATGGGGAATTCGGGCAAAAGGACAGCATCCATTTCGATGAGAATTTGAAATATGAAACGATTGGTGGACGCACTGTCTATGGCGGTGGCGGCGTGATGCCGGATATATTCGTACCTGCAGATACGGCTGGATATTCTGCCTATTTAGTAGAAGTCAGTCGTAAAAATCAATATTTGTATGAGTATACTTTTGATTTTATGGACCGTCACCGGTCGGAGATGAAGAATATCAAAGATTATAAGCAATTGCTGAAATATCTTTCCCGTTTTGATCTGGTGAATGAAATGGCGGATTATGCCGCTAAGCGGGGTGTGAAACGGGATGCCAAAGGTATACGAACCTCATATTCCATTTTAGACAACAATATCAAGGCTTTTATTGGCCGCCATGTCCTGGATGACGATGGTTTTTATCCCATTTTCTATATGGACGATATTACGGTAAAAAAAGCCGTCGAGGAGTAAACAAGCATCTGTTATTCTTTTCGGTAAACGGAAAAGCAGTGAGAAAATCGCCACAGTATGCCCATGCAATACCGTGGCGATTTTGCTTTTGGTTCGTTTATTCCAGTAAGTTGTCGATCTTCCGGCATAAGGTTTTGAATTCTTCCGGATCGTAGAGCCGGGTCATAAAAACAATTTTACCTTCTTTATCGATGAGTATGTTCCGGGTAACTCCGGCTCCTTCCGCAGCGAAGGAATAAAAGGATTTCCCTTCAGGATCCATAGTCAGCGGATAGGTAATGTTCAGGTCCCGCGCAAATTGCATGGTTTTTTCCTTGCTTTCTTTCAAATCGATGCCGATGAGGACAAAATCAGGGTTGTCTTTATGTTTCAGCCAGATGTCTTTTTCGATAAAGGGCATTTCTTTCCGGCAAACGCCGCACCAGCTGGCTGTAAATTGCAACATGACCGTCTTTCCCCGGAAGTCGGACAATTTTTTCTGTTTTCCGTCCGTGTAAAGAATGGTGATGTCCGGGGCTTCTTCTCCAATGTTTACGATATAACCGCGGTTCTCCTCCGGGGCTTTTCCGGCGAGGGCGATCAATGAGAGCAGGAATAGGCTGATCAAAGTCTTCATAGGTTTTATTTTTATCGGTTGTTAGGTCATAAGCATATGATCATAAAATGTACAAATTGTTGAAACTCTGTCCGGGAAGCTTATCGATGTTGTATTTCGCTTTTGAGGCCCGGACCGAAAGCAAAGCCCAGTTTTTCGAACCACGCTTGTTTTTGCCGGACCTTCTGGTAGAAAACTTCAAACGTCCGATACTCCCCTCGATGCCACATCTGTTCGGCAATGGCCAGTATGCGGGGGAACAGGCGCCGGTCGAGCATGTCTTCCGTTAGTCCGTAATCGGTCCAAAGGGCACAACTCATGCCGGCAACCCATTGCTGGCCGTCCCGGTTCATAGACGGATTTTTTTCGTAAACGTCCCTGATGTCGAAAGTCCGGTTCGCTTCATAGCCTTTCCAGGGACTCAGAGGAAAATTCAAGTAAGTATAATAGTTTGTGCCGCAAATAATTTCATATCCCCGTTCGACGGCTTTCCGATAAGGGAATTCTTTCCTTGCGCGCCAATTCCACCAATGCACCACTACATTATCCGGCAATGGATAGTCGTTTCCGTCCAAAATATCATCCCAAAAGATAGCCTTTCGTCCCTTTTGCTTTAAATAGGCTGCCATCTGAGAGGAAAACCACTGTTGAAGCTCGTGACTGTTTTTTAATCCTTCTTTTTTGATTTTGTTTTGACAGTCGGGGCATTTATTCCAGTTCTCTTTGGGTGCTTCGTCTCCGCCTAAATGGATATACGGGGAGGGGAATAAGCTGCATACTTCGTCCAGGATATCCTGTAAAAACCGCAGGGTAACGGATTTACCGGCACAAAAAATATTTTGTGTAAAGCCTTGCTCCGGGATTTCCGGTACTTCTCCGAAGCAGCTCATTTCCGGATAAGCTGACAGTGCGGCCTCTGCATGTCCCGGCATGTCGATTTCAGGAATGACCGTAATATAGCGGTCGGCGGCATAACGAACGATTTCGCGGATTTCTTCCTGAGTGTAGTAGCCTTGTTGTTCAGTTCCTTTTCCGGCTATGCTGCCTACCGAGGTGAGTCGGGGATATTTTTTGATCTCTATGCGCCAGCCCAGCCCTTCGGTGAGATGCCAATGGAAATAATTCATTTTCAGGGTGGCTGCCATATCGATGTATTTCTTTATCGTGCTTACTCGCTGGTACTGCCGTCCCGAGTCCAGTAAAAAGCTACGCAGGCGATAGCGGGGCCGATCTTCGATGCGGAGATAAGGGAAGCTTATTTTTCCGGGGGAATCCGTTTCCATCAGTTGTCTAAGGGTCTGAACGGCATAGAAAATCCCGGCTTCGCTTCCTGCATCGATCCGGATGCCCTCTTTACCGATTTGAAGTGTATAGGCCTCGGGACCTAACCGGGTATCTTTTATAAACCGGAGGTCCGCTTTACCTTTTGGGGTTTCGAGCAATCGGCACTTTGCTTCTTGAAGCAGTGTTTCTTTAAGATAAGAGGTCCAGCGGGTATCCGGAAAATCCGACCGATAGCGGATTTGTTGCCGCAACTGATAAGTTCCCTTTGCGGAGACACATGTTTCCGGGGAGGGAATGATATTCTGGGCGAAACAGTAAGCCCAGCTTAGATTGAAAACGAGCAAAAGCAGGCAACTTTTCATCATCATTAATAGGTTGTAATTTGTATTGTTTAACTACATGAAAACAGCATTGCCAAAAGGTGGAATAATTCCATGAGAAAAACCTTCTTTATGCGAAATTCAGAATCGAAAAACCGGGCTTTCCGGTTCTGTATGTGCAGCGTTCATGATTTCGATCAATTTCTGTACGATTTCAGGATGTTCAGCTGCTATATCGTGTTCTTCCCGTAAATCGGTTTCCAAATCATATAATTGCATTTTTGTATTTCCCTGGCGTATATTTTCGATGATCCCTTTCCATTTACCCCAACGGACCGCTTTCAGGCCGATTTTCTTATCGGGATATTCAAAGTAGAGGTATTCATGTTCTTGCTTTGTCTTTTTGCCCAGCAGAACCGGCAAAAAACTGATCCCGTCCGTCGGGGGACATTTGATTTTTGCCAGTTCGGCTAAGGTAGGCATGACGTCCTGAAAAGCACAAATATGATCGGTTTCTTTTCCTCCCTTAATTTTTCCGTGCCAGTTGACAATCATCGGAGCCCGGGTGCCTCCTTCGTGCAGGAAACATTTCCCCCAGCCGTATTCCGACTTAAACAAACCACCGCTATTGAACCAGGGAGAATCGCTTCCTCCATTAAAGGTGGGACCGTTGTCGGAAGTAAAAATGATCACCGTATTCTCGTAGATTCCTTTTTGTTTCAGTTCGTCGATCAATTTTCCGACTTGTTCATCGAAGTAACTGATCATGGCGGCATAAGTGGCGTGAGGATAGCGGCAAGGATAATAGCCTCCCTGAGGTTTAGGCTTTTCGTCTCCGAATTTCCGGACATAATGATTCACCCATCGTTCGGGAGCTTGTAAAGAGACATGGGGGAGCGGGGTGGTCCACATCAGAAAGAACGGATCGGTGGCATTCTCGTCCACAAAGCGGATTACTTCGTCGAATATCAAATCGTTAGCATATTGTTCTTGGGTAAGGTAAGCATAATTCTTTTCATCATAAGGATCGGCATCTTTGGCAAGAGCTGTCCGGTGAGGATCCAGTACTTTGTTGTTCAGGTATTCCCGTTTGTTGTTCCGATAAAGGAAAGGAGGATAATAGGTATGGGCTTGTCGCTGGCAATTGTAGCCATAGAAAAAGTCGAATCCCTGGAGATTCGGCTCGCCTTCCGAACCCGGGTAGCCGAGCCCCCATTTCCCGATACAGGCAGTCCGGTAGCCTGCTTGCTGCATCATATTGCCCAAGGTGACGGTGCCGGCTTTCAGGGGTGCCTGGCCTTCCAGTTCGGGATGCTCGAACATGGCTTGGTGGCTGTTCACATCGCCCCGTCCCGGCAACTCGTCATTTGCCCGGATTTGAGCATGTCCGGAATGTTGCCCCGTCAGCAATACGCAACGCGACGGGGCGGAAACCGGCGAACCGGAATAATGCTGAGTAAAGCGAATGCCATTTTCCCGCAGCCGATCGATATTCGGTGTCTCTATTTTTTCCTGTCCGTAGCATCCTAAATCTCCATATCCCAAATCATCCATCAGGATATAGATGACATTAGGCCGCTTACGGGAAGCATTTCCTTCCGGAAGGGCTAATAGGCAGATGCAGGAAAGTGCTCCGGCATGACAAAGTATTTGTTTCGGGTTCATGGTTCATATTTTTTAGTTACCTACTTAATTCGTTGCTCTGTTTTTTTCAAAAGTTTCCGATAAAACATATGCCACTTGGTCGGTCGGGTTCCGATAACTGTAATGGACCGTTATGATATTTTTGTCAGGTATATAGACTCCGTTACCTAGATCTTCCGCTTCCAGACCATTCCAGCCCGAAACGGTCACCGTGTTATCTTCGTGTAAAGTGAGTAAAATAGAATGAGTATCCATCATGTCTTCTTTTGCGGTGATACCTCCGACAAAAGTCCGTACAGTATGTTCGTCTACTGCTTCTAATGTTCTTGTCGAGAAGATATTCGCAGGTAATTCATCACCCGTTTGTTTAGTCCCCGTCGTGGAATAACTGCCCGAAAAGCCGTTATAATAATCGAAAGCCAGCAGCATAGTCGAGAGTTCCCTGTTGACAGCATAGTCGGATGTAGAAAGGATGGTAATGGGAATCCCATAAGTAGAATCACAGTGTAGTCCTTGCACATTTACAAAAACCGGAAGGCGGCTGAATGTTTCCCCGTTAGCCTTTAATGTGGTTTTCCAGGAAGGTATGTCATATCGGTCTTCGGATAAAAGATGTACGTTTTTTTCAGGTTCGAGCCGATGGTGCTTGTGGTTGTATTCGCTGATTACGGCGTCATCGGCCTTGCCCAGAACAATTTCTATGTCCTTGTCCTGGACCAGACTTCCGCCACAGCCCACCGAAATAAATATTTCTGAGCTTTCTGACCGATAAGGTACAGGGACGGTATATTGAATGTCCGATTTTTCCACGTTTACCAGATAGATGTTTTTTACAAATTGTTCTTCTTCCAGCGGGAGCGTTTCGCAAGATACAAAACCTATGCTGAGAAATAAAATGATCCGGGAATATTTTAATTTTTTCATAAGTCGCTATTTATTATAAGTTTGACCTTTTTCATTTGTCGAATGCCTTAAAATAAGAGAATTTCGCATGTTGGAAATACAGTTTTAAAACCAGGAATTTACCATCCGTAATTCTGAATGAGTAAAGGATTTTTATCCATGACTTCTTTTCTGATGGGATAGAAATACATCCTGGGGATAAAAATTCTCTGTGCATTGTCGTGTTTCAGGGGTACGGGCGTATGAAATTGTATTCTTTTCCCGGCCGGATCTCCTTTGCCCACGCTGATTTCCAGGTTTAATCCTTCCTCCACTCCGTTTTCTTCCTGTTCTGCCATCATCCACCGTCTTAAATCGTGGTAACGCCGGCCTTCATGGGCAAACTCGATTTGTCTTTCCCTGACGATGAGGTCGAACATTTTGTCGGGGTCGGCGGCATCCGCTTCGGTAATACCCGGTAATCCGGCCCTGTAACGCACCATATTGAAATATTTCACCATTTCGGGAATATTTCTTCCTACGCTTATGCTGCCTTCACCGGTGACGTCCGGTACGGTATACTCTTGTTGAAGGTTGTTCATCGCTTCGACATAATTCAATAATATTTCAGCATACCGGAAAGCGGGGAAGTATTTATATTTTATAGAACCTTTAGGCGAATCCTCGTTGTGGAGGTATTTAACGGAGGTATAACCGGTCAGTGAATAGGAATCCGGATTGTCTGTGGGTGTCTTCCGGTCTTTGGGATAATACCAGGCTTGGTCTCTGACGGTTCCCGGATAGGCTGCATTCTCTGCCGATACGCAATGGAAATATCTGCCGTTGAAGCCGACAATGGCATAAAAGCGGGGTTCCCGGTTGAGATACATGGAATTTACTCCCGCCCGGATCTGATAATTTCCCGAAAAGGACTCCGATTGGGTGGAAAAAGAAGTGTTGCTGTACGTGAAGCCCTCATGCCGGTCGTTGATATCCTTCCCGTCTTTCATGTAAATAGCGTCCACCAGTTTTTGGGTAAGGCCGATGAGGGTTTGTCCTCCCCGGTCCGAGTCGAAGCTATAATTTGCCTGATTGTAATTTCCTCCCTGATAGATCAACTCTGCGTTGTGCTGGGGCTGGATTTCACCGTTGAATTGGTTGGAGTAAGATAAATAAGGATCGATGTCTCCTGCGCCGTCCGGAAAATTCGCTGTGGGAACGCTCGGGTCTAGCGGCATAGTGCC
>CAJKZL010000070.1 GCA_905204385.1 uncultured Odoribacter sp.
CTTACTTAACGTCTACAAAATTGGAAATAGTTTTATTAAAATAAAAGCGGGCATCTTCAACAATGCCCGCTTTCACATCTTCCGTCTTTCGGTTATTTAATCAACTCTACGCTTCTCTTCACAAATTTATTCAGTGCTTCTCCTTTCAACAGACCGTTAGCGAGTAAGGCAAGGTCGATCAACTGGCCGACCACCTGATTACCTTTACCATATTCCTGCAACAGCTCTTGTTATTGTTTTCTCAAGCCATTGATCTTATCGTCATATTCTTTCTTCCGGTCTTTGTCGACTTGTGGAATTTCATCTTCTTTCTTCCCTTTGTTCAGTTCGTCGATCTCTGTTTTCTTCCCTTCATTTTCTTTAATTTCGAAATCGATCGGTTCGAGTTTAGCCGCCATTTCTTTCTGTTCATCAGCCAGGATATTCTTTACCAGCTTATGATCGGTATTCACTACCAACGTAAACTGGTCATCCATAGCTCCATAGAATCCCATCCCCGGATTCATGGCAGCCATCTCTTTCATCCGCCGCATAAACTCTGAACGGGTGATTAAAACAGGATCGGCCGTTTCGCCCAATGCTTCGAAATTGACCACATACATGCCTCCTTCATTAGGGAGTAGTGCATTGAAAACCTCCTTAATCTCCTCCTGTTCAGCTTCGCTCCAATCGGTTTCCTTCGTTTCATTTTTAGGAATCAGTTTATCGATCACATCCGAGTCGCCACGTAAAAATTTATGATCGGCATTTTTCTGCTCGATATGATTGATAAAATGTGTGTCCAACTGCCCATCCATCACCAGAACGTCATAACCTTTATCCTTCGCAGCCTGGATGTAAGTATATTGTTCCTGTACGTCGGTAGCGTACAGATAAACGATATGATTGTCCTTATCCGTTTGGTTGACTTTCACCAGATTTTCATACTCTTCCAGGGTAAAATATTTCCCATCGGTATCTTTGAGCAGCACGATAGGATTGGCCCGTTCGGCAAATTTCTCGTCTGTCAGCATGCCGTATTGAATAAATACCTTCAGGTCATCCCATTTTTTCTCGTACTCTTCCCGGTTGTTTTTGAAGATATCGGTCAGACTGTCGGCCACTTTCTTCGTAATGTGGTTGGAAATCTTCTTCACATTCCGGTCACTTTGCAAATAGGAACGGGATACATTCAACGGAATATCCGGCGAATCAATCACCCCATGCAGTAAAGTCAGGTATTCGGGTACGATCCCTTCGACAGAATCAGAAACATACACCTGATTGCTGTATAATTGAATTTTATTTTTTTGTATTTCAAACTTATTATCGATTTTCGGGAAATAAAGAATACCGGTCAGATTAAACGGATAATCTACATTCAAATGGATATGGAACAAAGGATCTTGTGCCATGGGATACAATTCCCGGTAGAATTTCTGATAATCTTCTTCCTTCAGTTCGGATGGTTTACGTGTCCACAGCGGATTGGTGTCATTGATGATATTATCTTCTTCGGTATCGACATATTTTCCATCTTTCCATTCTTTCTTCTTTCCGAAAACAATCTCTATCGGGAGGAATTTACAATACTTCGTTAATAAATCCTGTAGCTTATTCTCTTCCAGGAAATCCTTTTCCTCGGCATTGATATACATAATGATATCCGTTCCCCGTTCGGCTTTTTCGGTATTTTCCAGGGTGTATTCGGTATCTCCTTCTCCGGTCCACTTAACAGCCTGCGCTCCTTCTTTATAGGATTTGGTGATGATTTCCACCTTGTCGCTTACCATAAATGCCGAATAGAATCCCAAGCCGAAGTGGCCGATGATGGTAGCGGCATCGTCTTTGTGTTTTTCCAAAAATTCCTCTGCTCCGGAAAATGCAATCTGGTTGATGTATTTCTCAACTTCTTCCTGCGTCATTCCGATCCCACTGTCGGACACCGTCAGCGTGCCTGCCTCTTTGTCAGCTTTTACCCTTACCCGCAGACCGGAAGCATCTCCCTTGAATTCGCCGGACGATGCCAAAACGCGCAGTTTTTGGGTTGCATCCACTGCATTGGAAACAATTTCGCGAAGGAAAATTTCGTGGTCGGAATAAAGAAACTTTTTGATAATCGGAAATAAATTCTGTGTTGAAACTCCTATTTTTCCAGTTGCCATAGCATTATATTTTAGTTACTAATTTCAATTTTACGCATGAAAATAAACAATAGTTATGCCATAGCCACGCAGGTGACAAAAAGACAGGAAAAAGGCACTGGCTTCCGTCGGCAGCTACAATCGGGCCCAGAATGTAACTCTGCAGGGGCGATCCCGTTAAAATAGCTGTAATCAAAAAGAAAAAACTATGGAAACAACAGAAAGCTACATCCCGGCAAACCGATACTGGTGGCTGATCCTCATTATCGGCATCCTTTCAATCATTTGCGGAGTCTGGGTCTTCCGGAATCCCGTGGAATCCTATTTTGCCCTGGCCGTATATTTCAGCATCGTCTTTATCATGTACGGCATCGGAGAAATCATTAACGCCTTTGCCGGACAACGCTACCGGAACTGGGGTTGGGGACTGGCCGTCGGCATTCTCGATCTGGTGATCGGTTTTATTTTATTATCCAACCTGATGTGGGCAGCCGACATGCTCCCTTTTATCGTAGGTTTTCTGCTGATGTTCACCGGAATCAGCTTTATCGGCCAGTCCTCGGTGATGCAGGGCTACCGGATTCCCAACTGGGGCTGGGTTCTAACCGGTGGAATACTGACCTTGATATTTAGTTTTCTGATCATCTTCCACCCTTTGTTCGGGGTGTTCAACATCATTGTCTGGACCGGCCTGGCCTTTATTTTCGGAGGGATATCGGCAATTTTTTATTCGTTTGCCCTGAGAAAAAGATAAAAGCAAGCAGGCCTCACAAAAGGTAATGCGTCAGAAAAGACACAAAAGCGCCGACGGCAACTGCAGCCAACAATAAAGGGAACGCATAGCGGGAATTTCCCCTTCCGGAAGCAATGACCAAAGGCAATGCCAAAGCCCCGGAAACCACCATCCCTTTCCACCACCATTGCGTCCAGGAAAGGTGAAGATGGGAAACGATGTAGGGCATCATAAAAAACAAGAGGAAAGCTGATAATATGGAATATTTATCGGCTTTCTTTTTTAATAAAGGTAATATGCCGATAAATCCGGCCACCCAGCCTATCAATAGGATCGTCAAATATTCTTTCATCGGATTATATAGTTATAAAGTCGGCCCATTAGATCTGTTCCTGCCAGACGAAGCAATCCGGACAGGCGAGATCGATTTCTTCCTGCCGGTCGAAGATTCCATATACCGCCGAACCGCTGCCGCTCATAGAAGCATAGCATGCTCCGGCCTCGTAGAGTTTTTGTTTGAGGGCGGCAATACGGGGATGTTTTTCAAAAACCGTCTTTTCAAAATCGTTATACACCAGGCCCTTCCACTCGGCAAGCGGAGTAGCGGGCAGCCGGCGCAAATCGAATCCGGCCGCTACAGGCGTAATCCCGGCATAGGCTTCTGCTGTGGAAACACCGACCGGAGGTTTGATGAGTACGATGCGGCAATTTTTCAAGGACAATCCTATCTCTTCCAACACTTCTCCTTTCCCAGAGGCAAACGCAGGCCGGTTGCGGATAAAGAAGGCACAATCGCTGCCCAGCAGAGCTGCATGCCCGGTGAGTTGGCGGGTATTCAGATGCAATTCAAAATATTCATT
Organism: uncultured Odoribacter sp.; assembly: GCA_905204385.1. The sequence goes on from CAJKZL010000070.1 coordinate 3,717, forward strand.
CAAAGCCTTCAGCATAAATGCGGCATCGGACGATCCGCCTCCCAGTCCGGCACCGAAAGGAATAATCTTGTGCAGATGGATGCGCACGGCAGGCAAACGATAATCGGCAGCCAACCGTTGATATGCTTTCACAATCAGGTTGTTTTCGGCCTTGCACCCTACGTCTATGCCGGTGCTTGTAAAATGCCATTCCCCATCTTTTCCCTCGGCCCGTCCGATTTCGAGGACATCGGACAAGCCTAATGGAAAGAATATCGTTTCGAGATTGTGAAAGCCGTCCGGCCGCTTTCCGGTCACGAACAAGCCTATGTTAATTTTGGCATTCGGAAAAACAATCATATCCATTCATTTATAATCAAAAAAACTGCCGGTAACAGCCTATCCTACCCCTTATCTGTGACCCCAATAGTGCGAATCGAAAGCAACATTTTCAAATTCACTCGGAAGTTTTGCTGAGATGCAGCCTATCTTATGGCAAAGATATAAAGTTTCGATTTAGAAGTGCAATTTTTGAATAGTCTTTCTTTTTTTCTTTTCAGGGTTAGCCCTGGGCCTCCGACTTTTCAAATGTGCTTTCTATAGCTCATGAAAAGCCCCTTGAATGTTTTTCGACAGGGGAAAGAAAGACAGGGAAAGGCATCTCAATAGAGAAAAATATATTACAGTCATAAAAAAAAATACAAAATAAATTATCTTTGCTCTCCTGGCGATTAGCCTGACTTTTCAGGTGACGCCCCAAAAGGAAGTAAGCAAAAAACGGAAGCCATGAACCGAAGCGTGCAAGAGGAATTATCTGGCCTTTTCCGGCAGCAGGACAAAACGGTTTGATGCTCCGAAATAAAGAATGGAAGTTGTTTTGACCATGACGACAGACCAAGAAGAACAAAAGCTGATAGACCGTCTCCGGGCGGAAAAATGCTCGTGCATCATCCGTAAGGGCAATGAGGTCCGTGTGTTCCGCGGACGCGGCGTTATGGATCTTTACCGGCTGCTGAAAGAGGAACCGGAGTTTTTAAACGGCGCTTTCGCTGCGGATAAGGTAGTGGGCAAAGCGGCAGCGGCACTGATGATCCTAGGAGGTGTGAAAAAAACATTTGCAGGCGTGATCAGCCGACCTGCCCGCACTCTTTTCGATGAAAACCGGATAGAAGTGGATTTCACAACCGAAGTTCCCCTTATCATCAACCGTACTCAAACGGATTGGTGTCCGCTGGAAAAACGTTGCATGAACGCGATAAGCGCGGAGGAATGCCTGCCGATTATCGAAAACTTTATGGTAGAATCAGTCCGGTGTGGGCAATGATGCAGAGAATCCATTTTTACGACCGTGCCCTGCACCGATGCGGGCAGAATCGCTCTTGTGGGGAACAGGAACGACATTATGCCGATACGCATCCCAGCAAGCGGAATAGACACCATGTCTTGTCAACCGGAAAAGTATAAACTTTATAACCTATAGCCTATGTTGCGAAAAATAAGAATTGTGCTGGCTGTTGCCTGTTTTGCACTGATTACGCTTTTGTTCCTGGATTTTACCGGGACATTGCACGCTTGGTTCGGCTGGCTGGCAAAGGTGCAGTTCCTTCCGGCCGTGCTGGCGCTGAACCTGGGCGTGACGGCAGTGCTAGTGCTGCTCACGCTGCTGTTCGGGCGGGTGTATTGTTCGGTGCTTTGCCCGCTGGGAGTGATGCAGGACGCAGCGTCGTGGATGAGCGGATTGCGGAAAGGAAAGAAGTACCGTTTTACCTGGTCTCCGGCGATTTCGTGGCTGCGCTACGGCATATTGGCCGTTTTCATCGCAGCTCTGATTGTCGGTCTGGGATCGCTGGCAGCATTGCTGGCTCCCTACAGTGCATATGGGCGCATTGCTCAGAATCTTTTGGCTCCGCTCTGGGGCTGGGGAAACAATGCCCTGGCTTATCTGGCTGAAAGGGCCGACAGTTATGCCTTTTACCAAACGGAAGTGTGGATCAGAAGCCTGCCGACATTTATTATTGCCGCCGTCAGCTTCGCCCTTTTGACGGTATTGGCCTGGCGCAACGGCCGAACATACTGTAACACGATCTGCCCGGTGGGTACGGTACTCGGCTTTTTGGCGCGGTATTCGCTGTTCCGTCCGGTGATCGACACAGAGAAATGCAACGGCTGCACGCTTTGTTCGCGCCGCTGCAAGTCCTCGTGCATCGACGCAAAAGCGCACCGTATCGATTACAGCCGTTGTGTAGCTTGCATGGATTGCATCGGCAGTTGCCGGCAGGGAGCTATCCGCTACCGCTTGCAACCTAAGCGCGGAGCCGCACAGTCTGGAAAAGCCGTTGTCGCCCCCAGCCTTCGTGCCGACAACGGACAAATCGACGAAGCCCGCCGCATTTTCCTGACAGGCCTGGGAGTTTTGACAGCCAGCGCGGCGGTAAAGGCGCAGGAAATGAAAGTGGACGGCGGGCTGGCAGTGATTTTAGACAAGAAAATCCCGGACCGGGCAACCCCAATCGTCCCGCCGGGAGCGCAAAGCCTGCGGAATATGGCCACGCACTGCACCGGTTGCCAACTGTGTGTATCGGCATGTCCGAACGGAGTACTGCGCCCCTCGACGAAACTTGCCACGCTGATGCAACCGGAAGTGTCGTATGAACGGGGATATTGCCGGCCAGAATGCGTGAAGTGTTCAGAAGTCTGTCCCGCAGGAGCGATACTGAAAATTACCCCGGCCGAAAAATCGGCCATCCAAACAGGACATGCTGTATGGGTGAAAGCGAATTGCGTGCCGCTGACCGACGGAGTGGAATGCGGCAATTGTGCCCGCCACTGCCCCACGGGAGCCATTGTGATGATTCCCTCCGATGCGGATTCGCCCGGTTCGCCGAAAATACCGGTGGTGAACGAAGAACGGTGCATCGGCTGCGGTGCCTGCGAGAACTTGTGTCCGGCCCGGCCTTTCAGTGCGATATATGTGGAAGGCCACGAAAGACACCGGATGGTATAACCTCAAACGAAATGCAATGGATATGAACGGTAAAAATAAAAAAGATATTTCCCGGCGGGATTTTTTAAAGATTGTAGGCATCAGTACCGCAGCGACCGCGGTTGCCCTGTCGGGCTGCGATCCGAACAAAAGCTCTGTTTCGGGAGACCGCCAGGCTCAGGGGGAAGTTCCCATGGACCGGATGACCTACCGGGTGAATCCGAAAAATGGCGGAAAAGTGTCGCTGCTAGGATACGGCTGTATGCGCTGGCCTACACTCCCCGCTCCCGGAGGTGACGGAAACGTGATCGACCAGCAGGCCGTGAATGGTCTCATCGACTATGCCATCGCGCATGGAGTGAATTACTTCGATACGTCGCCTGTGTATGTGCAGGGTTGGTCGGAAAAATCCACGGGAATGGCCTTGAAGCGGCATCCGCGGGAGAAATTTCTGATCGCAACGAAACTGTCGAATTTTTCGAATTACACCCGGGAAAATTCGATGGCGATGTACCGCAAATCGTTCGAAGATTTGCAGGTAGATTACATCGATTACTATTTGCTGCATTCGATCGGTAACGGCGGTATCAAAACTTTCAGGGCACGCTACATCGACAACGGAATGATCGACTTCCTGATGAAAGAGCGGGAAGCCGGGCACATCCGTCATCTGGGATTCTCGTTTCACGGGACGGTGGATGTCTTCGACGAAGTACTGGCCATGCACGACGAGGTACACTGGGATTTCGTACAGATACAGCTTAACTATGTGGACTGGCGACATGCCTCCGCCAGAAATGTGAATGCGGAATATCTGAATGCCGAGCTTCAAAAGTGGAATATTCCGGCCGTCATCATGGAGCCGCTGTTGGGTGGGAGGCTTTCGAACGTGCCGGAGCATATCGTGACACGGCTCAAGCAACGACAACCGGAGTCAAGCGTAGCTTCATGGGCTTTCCGGTTTGCCGGAACGCCCGAAAACGTGCTGACGGTGCTCAGTGGCATGACGTATATGGAACATTTGCAAGATAACATCCGCACTTATTCGCCGCTGACGCCATTGACTGACGCCGAACGGGAGTTTCTGGAACAGACGGCGGTATTGATGATGCAGTATCCGACCATTCCATGCAACGATTGCAAATATTGTATGCCTTGTCCTTATGGCATCGACATTCCGGCAGTGTTACTGCACTACAATAAATGCGTAAACGAAGGTAATCTGTCGGGCTCTTCACAGGACGGAAACTATCGCAAGGCCCGGCGGGCCTTTCTCGTGGGCTACGACCGCAGCGTGCCCCGCCTGCGGCAAGCCAGCCATTGCATCGGCTGCAATCAGTGTGTGGACCATTGCCCGCAAAGCATCGATATTCCCAAGGAATTGCACCGAATCGACCGGTATGCAGAGAACCTGAAGCAAGGAGTGGAGTTCGGATGATCCTATTAGCAACACATATAAAAATCGGATATTATGCATGCAACATGTGTAAAACTTTATTCGCTGGAGTATAACCGTGCGAAAACGTATCGCGTGGCCGCTTTGTTCGTGGCCGGGAATATTCTCTTGCCACAACTTTGTCATCTCCTTCCCCAAGGAGGCGTCACCTGGCTTCCTATTTATTTCTTTACGCTGATCGGCGCGTATAAATACGGCTGGCGGGCAGGATTGCTGACAGCCTTGGCTTCACCGCTGGCAAACTGGGCCCTGTTCGGTATGCCTGCTGCGGTCGCCTTGCCTGCCATTTTGATGAAATCGGTGCTGCGGGCAGCCGCAGCCGGGTTTACCGCATCGCATTTCAAACGGGCGTCGCTGCTTCTTCTTGCCGGAGTCGTACTCGCTTACCAAGTCGCCGGAACACTGGGAGAATGGGCATTGAAGGGCGACTTTCTCCTCGCCGTGCAGGATTTCCGCATCGGTCTACCGGGAATGCTGGTGCAGATTGCCGGAGGGTGGCTTTTTATCAATCGTTTAATGCGCAGGTAAACCTAGCGATACCGGATTTGTTTACCGGCCGTTTTTTTTGTAACTTCGCAACGCGCCATGCGTAAAACCGAACAAAATAAATCCATGCAGTATGAAAAAAATGATTTTATCCATCCTGATATTGTGCCTCGCGGGGATGGTCTTCACAGCCAAGGCGCAGGAGGTCAAATCGCTGACCGATGAGGAGTTTAAAAAAGAAATCTGGAATTACACCGACAATAAAGATTGGAAATTTTTGGGTGATAAGCCGGCCATTATCGATTTGTATGCCACCTGGTGCCCTCCCTGCAAAAAACTGGCTCCTATTCTGGAACAAGTACAGAAAGAGTACGGGGAAAAAATTCAAATCTATAAGGTGGACGTAGACAAGGAAAAGAGCATTTCTCAATTGTTCAATGTTAAAAGCATCCCTGTTATGGTCTTTATTCCCCGGGACGGCAAACCTTTTACCGTTGTCGGATTGCGACCTCAAAATCAGATCGAGCAGATCATCCAGGAAAAACTTGATATTAAAAAGTAAAATATCTTAAAAGTCAACGTCCCTGAGATCGTTTTTGATCTCAGGGACGTTGTTTTTTATTTTTTGGATTATTTTTGTGTTGCTAAATTGTCATCTGAACGAATATGCTGGAAACTTTGCAACACCTGGATCAACAGTTATTACTGACTCTCAATGGTTTACATTCTCCTTTCTGGGACGATTTCATGTGGATAGTTTCCGCCAAGCTGACGTGGGTGCCTATGTACGCCACCCTTCTGTATATTTTATGCAAGAATTTCAATATCCGGATGACTATTTTCACGGTCGTTGCCTTTGTGCTGACCATCACATTTGCGGACCAGGTATGCGCAACCGTCATCCGGCCTTTGGTCGAACGCATGCGGCCCTCTAATATCAACAACCCTTTGTCCGAGTTCGTCCTCATCCTTCATGGCAAACGGGGCGGACAATACGGATTTCCGTCGTGTCACGCTTCCAATTCGTTCGGTCTGGCTTTTCTGACGATCATGCTCTTCCGGCAACGCTGGCTCACCCTCTTTATTCTCTTCTGGGCTACCTTGAACTCTTATTCACGGATCTATCTGGGAGTGCAGTATCCCGGCGATTTATTAGCCGGAATGGTAGTGGGATTTTGCGGTGCTGCACTTATTTATTTTTTGTACCGGAAATCCCTCGGAATACCCCGCTTAGGACGATTCCTTCATTATGCCGGAACAGACCGGGAGTTGACAGCGCATCCTGCAAAGATCAAATACACTTGCTCGACCGTCTACATGGGACTGGTCACTCTGGCAGGAATCGCTGTTTATTCGGCAGTCCGCTTGTGGATAGTTTGATACTATCGTCCGGTCTAAATCCGTCGTGTCCTACCCCCCCCCGGCCTACCGGCTGCACTGAAGCCCCAGCAGTTCTTGAAAGCAACGAAGTACTTTAAGCTTTACTTCGTCCATATCCAGGCGGCGGCCAGTCTCCTTTTCCATGGAGGTCACTCCTTTGTCGACAAAGCCACAGGGATGGAAGTAATTAAAATAATTCAAATCGGTATTGACATTCAAAGCAAAACCATGCATAGTCACATAACGGGAACATTTCACCCCGATAGCGCATATTTTCCGGGCATCCGCGCGGCCGGGGTCCAGCCATACTCCCGTCGCTCCCGGTAAACGGCCTCCTTCGATACCATACTCCGCAAGGGTACGGATCACAATCTCTTCCAAGCGCTCAACATATTCTTTTACTCCCAGGTGTAAACTTTCAAGGTCGAGGATAGGATAAGCCACCAACTGTCCCGGTCCATGAAAAGTGATGTCCCCTCCCCGGTCCACTTTGATAAATTCGGCATGAGCAGCCCTCAACTGAAGAGAACCGATCAGCATATTCGCTTCTTTTCCGCTCTTTCC
>CAJKZL010000071.1 GCA_905204385.1 uncultured Odoribacter sp.
ACGAACGCATCTTACCGGAAACAGAAAGCTCCCGGCACCCTGGGACAAAGCAAGAATGCAGTGACGGGAGAAGTAAAACGGCAATTCGATATCAATCCGTATAGTTTTGCCCTGACCTCTTCCCGGACGCTCGATCCCAACGAGTATTATCTGACGAATTATGCTCCGTTTAACATCAAAGAAGAACTGGCTAATAACAATATCAGTTTGCATGTGGTGGACTTGAAATTTCAGGGAGAATTGAAATGGAAACTTCACAAGACCCTGGAATTGTCGGCTCAGGGAGCACTCAAATATCAGACAACCTCCCAGGAGCACAATATTCATGACGCTTCCAATCAGGCTAATGCCTACCGGGCCATGGGAGATGCTACGATCCGGGAAAAAAATCCCTATCTCTATGAAAATCCCGACAGCCCTTATGCTTTACCGATCAGTGTGCTACCCGAAGGAGGTATCTACCAACGTACGGATTACCGGATGCTAGGGTATGATTTCCGGGCTACTGCTTCCTGGAATACGGCATTTAAAGACGATACCCATATTGTCAATCTGTTCGGAGGATTATGGGTAAGTGCTCTGGACCGGGAAAAAACGTGGTTTAACGGCTGGGGGCTGCAATATACCCGGGGAGAAATCCCTTTTTATGTTTACCAATTCTTCAAACAAGGGATAGAACAAGGAAGCCAATATTACTCAATAGATAATGCCCATACGCGGGACGTGGCATTTTTTGCCAATGCTACTTATTCTTATAAAGGCATCTATACCCTGAATGGTACGGTACGTTATGAAGGTTCGAACAAACTGGGGAAAAGCCGGTCTGCCCGGTGGCTGCCGACCTGGAATATTTCAGGAGCTTGGAATATCCATGAGGAATCCTTTTTTGAACCCGCCCGGGAAATGCTTTCGCATGCTACTTTGCGGGCCTCTTACAGTCTGACGGCAGATCGTGGTCCGGCAGATGTGACCAATTCTTATATTGTCATTAAGAGTGAATCTCCCTGGAGACAAACCACAGATACACAGGAGACCAGCTTGAAAATCCAGGATCCACAGAACAGCGAACTCACATATGAAAAGAAACATGAGCTGAATATCGGTGCCGATCTGGGATTTCTGGATAATCGGTTGAATTTTGTGGCCGATTGGTATAAACGCGATAATTATGATTTGATAGGCATTATCAATACGCAGGGCGTTGGAGGGTTTATCACGAAATATGCCAATATAGCTACTATGAAGTCACATGGCGTCGAGTTTACTCTGAGTACCAAGAATATTCAGAATAAGGACTTTTCCTGGAACACCGACCTTACTTTTTCTTATACCAAAAATGAGATTACAGAATTAGAATCCCATACCCGGGTAATGGATCTGATTACCGGTAACGGTTTTGCCCGCAAAGGCTACCCGGTAAGGGCACTTTTCTCTATTCCTTTCCAGGGGTTGAATGAGGATGGCATGCCTACCTTTATCAATCAGAAAAATGAAGTGCCGGTCCATGATCTGGATTTCCAGGAAAGAACCCATGTGGATTTTTTGAAATATGAAGGTCCTACGGATCCGAAATATACCGGAGGATTCGGAAATGTTTTCCGCTATAAAAACCTTAGATTGAATGTATTTATGACCTATTCCTTCGGGAATAAGATCCGTTTGGACCCGGCCTTTAACTATCGGTATACCGATTTGACCGCTATGCCGAGAGAATTTAAGAATCGTTGGATGATGGCGGGAGACGAACACTTTACGGATATACCGGTTATTCTTTCCAAACGCCAATATGAAACGAATACGGACCTGAAATATGCCTACAATGCCTATAATTATTCAACAGCCCGTATTGCTGACGGTGGATTTATCCGGATGAAGGAAATTTCACTGGCTTACGATTTCTCTCAAAAATTGATCCGGAATTGGCAGATGAGTTCCCTGTCGGTGAAATTGCAGGTGACCAATCCTTTCCTGATCTATGCCGACAAAAAACTCAATGGCCAGGATCCGGAATTTTTCCGTTCCGGAGGTGTCGCTGTTCCGGTTCCTAAACAGTTTACTTTTACGTTAAGAGTAGGTTTTTAAACAGAAACTTTTATGCCCCGATGCGTTTAAGGCTTCTAAAAAAATTAGAATAAATATGCTGGGGGACAAAATAAAATGATAAGCATATGAAAAAGAATAAGATATTATATATTATGGTTGCCGGCCTTTTCCTGACCTTGGGAGCTTGTGACAAGTTTCTGGATACATTGCCGGACAATCGGCTTGACGGCGACATGGATGCAGCTCAACTCGGGCAACTGCTGACTTCCGCTTATCCGCTTAACGGATTTTATTATCTGGCTGAATACAGTTCCGATAATGTGGACGACAATGGATTGCTATATACTCCGGCCGACAGGATGCAAACTCAGATTTTTTCCTGGCAGGATATCACTGAAACCGCACAGGATTCACCTTATGCCTATTGGGAATTTTGCTATTCGGCTATTGCCAATGCCAATGCCGCCCTTCAAACTATCCGCGAGCAAGGTGAGCCGGAAGCATTGGCGCCCTACAAAGGCGAGGCTTTAATGTGCCGGGCATTTAATCATTTTATGCTGGTCAATATTTTCAGTAAGCAATATTGCGCGGCCACAGCAGGGACCGATCTGGGTATTCCTTATGCCACAGCGCTTGAAACGACGGTATCTCCTCAATATGAACGGGGAACGGTTGCCGATGTTTACGACAGTATTGAAAAAGACATCGTTGCCGGCTTGCCTCTCATACGAGACGATATCTATTCCGTCGCCAAATACCATTTCAATCAAAAAGCCGCTTATGCTTTTGCTGCGCGTTTTTATTTGTATTACGGGAAATATGAAAAAGCGGTGGAGTATGCAACCAAAGCCTTGGGCAATAATCCTGCAGGCGTGCTAAGGGATTGGAGCGCATTGGCTGCGCTATCTGCCTATAAGATGAATCAGCCTACTGCTTTTACTTCCGTTTCAAGCCCGGCCAACCTTTTACTGGTGACTTCCAATACGGATTATGGTGCCCTTCACGGACCTTATGACTTTGGTACCCGTTATACCCATAATGAAAAACTCAGTGCTTCGGAAACGCTCGATGCTGCAGGGCCCTGGCGTGCAGAGCTCAATGTTAACAGTTTCAGTAATTCTTCGATCCAAAAAGTGATTTTTCGGAAATTAGGGTATTATTTCAAATATAACGATCCCGTGGCCAAAACCGGTAGCCCTTATTCTATATGGCCCGCTTTTACTACCGATGAAACTTTATTGTGCCGTGCAGAAGCTTATGTGTTGCTCAATGATTATACTAATGCTTTGGCGGATTTTACTGTTTTTGTCAATGCCTTTACTAAAGGCGGCAGGTTGAGCGAAGCGGCGATAAATGATTTTTACGATCAGCTCGACTATTATACACCTAATCGACCGACCGTAAAGAAACAACTGGATCCGGATTTTACAGTGGCAGCCGGCCAACAGGAAAATTTCATCCATTGCATTCTTCAGTTGCGTCGTGCTCTTACGCTGCATGAAGGCCTGCGCTGGTTTGATATTAAGCGATACGGAATTACGGTGTACCGTCGCGTGGTTCATCAGAACGATTATATCATTACCGATTCGCTGACTAAAAACGATCCCCGCAGGCAGATTCAGTTGCCTCAGGATGTCATCGAAGCAGGATTAACCGCTAACCCCAGATAAACCGTTAAAATTATAAAAAGATGAAAACAATAATTCCCTATTTATATTTACTGTTTCTCCTGATGTTGGGAGCCGCCTGTTCAGACGATGACCTGGATTCGCGGAGTATATTCGATACCAGCAGCCCGGAACGGACTCCGTTCGACAATTGGTTGATTTCCAATTATACCAATCCTTATAACATCGATTTTATTTATCGGCTGGAAGATATTGAAACGGATATGAAATACCGCTTGGTTCCCGCTGATTTGGATAAATCCGTACAACTGGCAAAATTGGTCAAGCATTTATGGCTGGAAGCTTATGATGAAGCGGCAGGCATAGAATTTACCAGAACCTATGTGCCGCGTACCATTCAACTGGTGGGGTCTGCAGCTTATGAGAACAACGGAACCATGGTTTTGGGTACAGCCGAGGGTGGATTGAAGGTGACGCTTTATCTGGTGAACTCCCTGCAATTGAATATCGATTTTTTGAATTATTATTATTTCAAAACCATGCATCATGAATTCGGGCATATTCTGCATCAAACCCGTAGCTATCAGACGGAGTTTCAATTGGTGTCGGAGGCGGATTATGTCGGAGGCGATTGGTATCAGGAGCAGGAATATCATCAGAAAGGCTTTGTTTCCCAATATGCCATGAACGGCGCAGACGATGATTTTGTCGAAAACATTGCTGTCTACGTAACTAATACGGAAGAAGAATGGCAGGAAATTCTCACGATTGCAGGTGATTCGGGAAGGGAAATTCTGCTGAAAAAATTCGAGATGGTGAAAGAGTATATGCAGAATACCTGGAATATAGATCTGACCCAACTTCGCGATATCGTATTGCGCCGTGCGAAAGATATAGAAAAATTGAATTTGGATGAACTTTAAAATTTAAGGACCATGAAAAAATTATTATATATACTTACCTTTTTCTCTCTGGCTTGCTGCAGCCTGATCTCCTGCAGCCCGGAAGAAGACGATATTTTCAGCGAATCGGCTGCAAACCGCATGACCGATAAGCTTGCCGAATACGGTCAATTGCTGGCTTCGGCTCATAATGGCTGGAAAATGGAATATTTTTCCGATAACGAACAACTTAATGGGGGACGTACCTTTTTGATGCATTTCGGTAGTGGCGATTCTGTGACGATGGCAGGCGATATGGCCGACCCGACTTTTCGTTCCACCAGCCTTTATTCCTTGATTGCAGATGCCGGACCTGTTTTAAGTTTTAATTCTTACAATTCCTTGTTTCACGATTTTTCAGAGCCTAAAGGATCTGCGAATACCGAAGGATATGGCGGTGATTATGAGTTTACGTTTATGGAAGCGACGGATAGCCGCATTGCTTTAAAGGGTAAGAAATCCGGGAACCGTATTATCCTCACCCGCATGGCTGAAGATCAGGATTGGACCGCTTATCTGGAAAGCCTTTCGGATATTGAAATAAAAAGCATCTGCGGACGCTACCGGGTTTATATCGACGGGAAGGAACGGCTGGTTATCCAGAATGCTGACCGGAATTTTGTCATTCCCGATACGGTGGACGGGATTCCTGGAGTCGTCAACGTCGGATTTTTGTATACTCCTGAAGGGATTAAAACTTACAAACCCATGGAGATTTACGGGGCAAAAGTTCAGAATTTCACTTGGGATGCCACGACTGAATCGCTGGTGAGTAAAGAAGGGGGAACGGAAGTCCGTTTGGAAGCTTTTCCCTATTCCTATCAGGTTGCTTATGATGAGTACCCCGGAGAATGGGTTATGAAGTACGACGACGGATCCGGAAATAACTTTGTTAAAAATGTGACGATCAGCGTAAAGAAATACGGTGAAAGCTTCACGCTCAGCGGGCTTCGTTATGATTTAATCCTGAATTATAATAAATTGGGTGGTTATGTTTATCTGAATCACCAGTATGTAGGAATGTATCAAGATTATTTCATGTTTATCTGTCTTTCGGGCGATGGCTATTATACCTGGGATACAGGAGTCATGTATGCCGGGATATGGGATGAACAACCGGGCGATATGAATATCGTATTTATGGATAACGGCAGTTGGAATCACAAGGTGGATGGGGCGCTGCTCTATGCCTTCTCTTCCCAAGAAGCGGGCGGGAATAATGGAGTAGGCTCTTTGGAAAGATACATGAATATCACGATGACCAAAAAGTAAAATTTTAATGCGCTTTAACTATGAAAAAATTAATAAATATATTATTGATCTTCGCATTCGGTCTGTATCTGGCCGGTTGTGATTCGGACGACAATGAAGTATTGCCGTTCGGTATTACTCGTTCGGATTTAAAGTTTACGGCATCCGGAGGAGAGGGGAAGGTGGAAACTTCCCTGGCCGTTACCCGTACGGCCTCCGATTGCGAATGGTGTTCTGTTGCCGTTAAAGGCAATAGTGTAACGGTAACGGTTGCTCCCAATACAGAGCTTACCGGCCGGAATGCTATGGTACAACTTTATTCGGACGGGCAAATGGTATCGGTACCGGTCAATCAGTCCGGAATATTGTTGTATGCTGAAACTGAACAGATACTTGCCGGTATTCCTGCTGAAGTCCAAAAAGCTGAAATAACGAGTAATATCGATTGGACAGTGAGTCTGACCGGGGCTGACGGTTGGGCGAATGCTACCCGGCAGGGCGACACTCTGGTGGTTGAGTTTTCAGCTAATCCGGGACGACCGCGGACGGCAACGGCTCATTTAACCGCCGGCAATGTCGTTTATGAGGTGGCGCTTGTTCAGCAGGGCGTCGTACCCTTGAATGAACTATTTTTAACCAGTACCGATTCCTGGTATTTCAATTCTGCTAAAATGAGTCCGGTTGTCAAGCAATATTTTGATATGGCCAATACGCAGATAAACGAAGGCGAAGGGGAGCGGATTTATCAGATGACGTTGACTCAGCAGAATGGATTGTTCAATTTTGGTTTTGTCACGGTGAATGCCGCCGGCAGTGGATATGAAAGCTTGTTGGAATTCACCATCGTCGGAGAAGAGGGAACCCAGGATCAAATCGGAATGACTTTTAATTTAAAAGGCAACAGTAATGGCAGTTATTATTATGGTACTTATTCCGGCTTCCAGTATCTGGTGAGCTTGCTGGGTATTCAACCTTACCGGTTAACAGCGGATGATTCCGTCAATCCGACGGAATTGACCTTTACAGGAGTCACTAATTCTAGTTTCAGTTTTACCTTGTCAAAAGCAAAAGTGCTTTATCCATAAATAGTTTTATGGGAAGGAGATCATGGAATGATGCTTCCTGAGGAACTATAAAATTCAGAAAGAGTCGTGACGGAAATTCCGTTTACGGCTCTTTCGATTTTTATATCGTTATATGGACTTTTGCGCTGATTATCCCGATAATTTATTACTTTTATTCGGGACAAATTCAGTAAAAATTGAGATGTACAAATATTTATCTTTTCTCCCGTTGTTCGGTTGCTTTTGGATGGCGATGTTTTCTCCCGGTAATCTGCCGAAAGTGGATGCCTGTCCTGTCTCGCAGCGGGACAGTAGTCATTTTCAATGTGTAATAACCGTGGAGCCTCCTCTGTTTCCTCCGGGAAATTTGCAAGAATGGATCAAACGGCATTTGTTTTATCCTATTGAAGCTTTTGAAGAAAATAGGGAAGGTAAAGTATATACTTTGTTTAATATAGATACCGCCGGACAGATAGGCGATGTCAGGGTAATGAGAAGTAGCGACACTATCTTCAACGAGGAGGCGATAAGAGTCATACGTAAAATGCCTGCCTGGTTTCCATGCAAGGATAAGGGAAAGCCGGTAGAAATATCCTACGCCCTTCCCGTTACATTTAGGCTCGATGAGGCTATTTTGTTTTTTGCTGACGAAATGCCGGTTTTCCCGGAAGAAAGGTTGGATTTATGGTTGAAAAAAGAAGTCCGGAAATGTTATGCCTCCTCTAGTGTAGAACATTCGGTACGGGGGAAATGCTTCGTAGGTTTTATTATTGAAAAAGATGGACGAGTTATCGATCCCGAAATATTAAGAAGTTCCGGCTTTGGCGATTTAGATGCAGAAGCCTTAAAAATTGTCAGGAGAATGCCTCGCTGGAAGCCCGGCAGGCATCGAGACAAGCCGGTGCGTATTAGCTATCTCATTCCCGTTTATTTTAATTAGCGGACCAGGATAGCCGATTTATTAGAGTGACATGGGTTAAACAATCAAAATCTCTGTTTTATGCAAATCTTCTATTGGAAATCATTATCTTTGTGTGCTTTTAATCACGTGTAATCAATTATCATATAAAGCATGACAATAGTTTTCTATCAAAAGGACGCCACGGTATATGCTGTACAGTATCAGACGTCTGAAAATCCTCTTGATGTTAGTAAATTAGAATGGTTGTTCAGTGGCGCTCAAAAAATACAAGGAGATGCCCTGAAAGGTTATTTTATCGGTCCCCGCCGGGAAATGATCACACCCTGGAGTACGAATGCCGTTGAGATTACTCAAAACATGGGCATTAGCGGTATCCTGCGGATAGAAGAATTTACGCAGACGGCTTGTGATAAAACTCCTTTTGACCCTATGTTGCAGGCTTTTTATCAAGGGTTGGATCAGCATATTTTTACGATTGACAAGCAGCCCGAACCGGTGGTGTACATAGAAGATATCCGCGCTTATAATATGCAGGAAGGATTAGCCTTGAATCCGGACGAGATTGCTTATCTCGAAGGATTGGCCGAAAAGCTTGGCCGTAAGCTGACCGATTCGGAAGTGTTCGGTTTTTCACAGGTGAATTCTGAACATTGCCGCCACAAGATATTTAACGGAACGTTTATTATCGATGGAGAAGAAAAAGAAAGCACGCTGTTTAAGCTGATTAAGAAAACTTCCCAGGAAAATCCTAATCGGATTGTCTCTGCTTATAAAGATAATTGTGCATTTATCGAGGGACCGCGGGCAGAGCAGTTTGCTCCGCATACCCACGATCGGCCGGATTACTTTGAGACCAGGGAAATCGATACGGTGATTTCCCTCAAGGCGGAGACCCATAACTTTCCGACCACCGTAGAGCCTTTCAATGGCGCTGCTACCGGTAGTGGCGGTGAAATCCGCGACCGTATTGCAGGAGGACAGGCTGCTTTACCCTTGGCGGGAACAGCGGTATATATGACTTCTTATCCTCGTCTGGAAGCTTCCCGGCTTTGGGAACAACGGATCGATCCCAGAAAGTGGTTGTATCAGACGCCCGAAGATATATTGATCAAAGCTTCGAATGGAGCATCCGATTTTGGCAATAAATTCGGACAGCCTTTGATTTGCGGTTCTTTGCTTACTTTCGAACACGAAGAAGATGGGGTCACCTAGGGTTATGACAAAGTGATCATGCAAGCCGGAGGTGTAGGGTTCGGCAACCGCAAGCAGGCGATGAAGGAAACTCCTGAAGTTGGGGATAAAGTGGTGTTGTTGGGAGGTGACAATTATCGGAGCGGTATGGGAGGTGGTGCCGTTTCTTCTGTCGATACCGGGGTTTATGCCGGGGCTATCGAGTTGAACGCGGTACAACGGTCTAATCCTGAAATGCAGAAACGGGTTTGTAATGCGATCCGGGCAATGGCCGAGAGCGAAGTGAATCCGATTGTTTCTATCCACGATCACGGTGCCGGAGGACATTTGAATTGTTTATCCGAGCTGGTGGAAGAAACCGGAGGTAAAATACATATGGAAAATCTCCCTGTCGGCGATCCGACCTTATCTGCAAAAGAAATCGTGGGGAATGAATCACAGGAACGGATGGGATTGGTGATGAAGGAGAAGGATGTGGCCGAACTGAAACGTATTGCAGACCGTGAACGGGCTCCGATGTATGTTATCGGTGAGACTACCGGCGATATGAGATTTACTTTCGAAAATGGCAAGACCCGGGAAAAACCGATAGATCTGGAATTGAAGGATATGTTCGGTAATCCTCCGAAGACCGTCATGGAGGATAAGACTCTTAAAGAAAAATACAGTGCGCTTGAGTATTCTGCCGATAAGCTGGAAGAATATCTGGAACAAGTGTTACAGATCGAAGCGGTGGCTTCTAAAGACTGGTTGACGAATAAAGTGGACCGTTCGGTGACGGGTAAGATTGTCCGCCAGCAAGGAGTGGGACCCTTGCATTTGCCGTTGAGCGATGTCGCCGCTGTCGCCCTGGATTATTCGGGACATCGCGGCATTGCCACTTCCATCGGTCATGCGCCTGTTGCCGCCATGGTGGATGCCGGTGCCGGGTCGCGCCTGGCTATTGCGGAAGCCCTGACGAACTTGGTATGGGCGCCGATAGAAAAAGGATTGAAGGGAGTCTCCCTTTCTGCCAACTGGATGTGGCCTTGCCGGAATGAGGGTGAAGATGCCCGTTTATACCAGGCGGTACAAGCAGCCAGTGATTTTGCCATCGAATTGGGGGTAAATATTCCCACCGGTAAAGACTCACTTTCGATGACCCAGAAATATGGGGATAAAAAGGTATATGCTCCGGGCACTGTGATCATTTCGACGGTAGGTGAGGTTGTCGATTTTCGTAAAATCGTCGTTCCGGTGTTGAAAGACGATCCTCATACTGAAGTGGTATATGTCGATTTTTCTTTTGACAAGTTGAAGCTGGGAGGTTCGAGCTTTGCCCAGGTTTTGAATAAGGTAGGGCAGGAAGTGCCGGATGTAAAAGACAGTGACTATTTTGTAAAGGCCTTCAATGCGATTCAGCAGTTGGTGGAAGAGGACATTGTGCTGGCAGGGCATGATATTTCTGCAGGTGGTATGGTGACAGCGCTTCTGGAGATGTGTTTTGCCGATAACCGGTTAGGACTGGATATCGATTTTTCCT
>CAJKZL010000072.1 GCA_905204385.1 uncultured Odoribacter sp.
TTCTCCTTCGGACTCGAAGCTGCTGGCGGTTTTCCCGTTTAATTTTTCCTGTACCTGGGAAGCTACGGAAGCGATGTCCACTCCATAAATACCACTTTTCAGCCGGTCGATGGAGATGTTTACTTCGGGTGCTCCTTGTTCCATAGAAGTGCGTAAGTCGTAAAGACCGGGGATAGAAGCTATTTTAGCCTTCACTTCATCACTCAGTTCTTCGATGAGTTCCAATTCTTCCCCTTTGATTTCGATCACCACCGGCGCACCCTCGGTCCCTAGAATGCTCTGAAGGGCAGAATGTTCTTTTTCAAACGAAATTTGTACACCTTCGGGGATGACATAATTATGGCTG
This sequence comes from uncultured Odoribacter sp., assembly GCA_905204385.1. The sequence goes on from CAJKZL010000072.1 coordinate 347, forward strand.
AGATTGCTGATGAGGTTGTCGGCATCGGTTTTCGCCTTATTTTTGAGTTTGGCCCGGATTTCGGCTTGGTTTTCCTCTTCCAGAGTTCCTCCGCTTTGATTTTCCGTATTGGAAGGCCCCACTTGGGTAAAAATCCATTCCAGGTCGTCTCCCGCCAATTCCTGAATCATCGTTTCTATGGTTGCGGCGGCGTTGTCTGTACTCCCCAGGCGGGTGCCCGGTTCCAGGGTAACATAGGTAGAGAATTCTTTCGATTCTGCTTTAGGCATAAATTCCATGTTCAGGAGAGGCACCAACATATAGCTGCCGATAACCAGGATGAGAGCGGTCGACACCACAGCATAACGATGGTTCAGCAGTTTGCCGACAAAGTTGCCGTACCCTTTGATCTGAACGGAACCGCGGGCAGTGGCCGATCGGTGAATGTACTTCGACGCCAGCATCGGCATCAACAGCAGGGCTACGAATAAGGAGGATAACAGCGAAAACGAAACCGTCCACGCCTGTTCCTTGAATAATTCCCCGGCAGCTCCCTGTATGTAGACGATAGGGAGAAACACCACAATGGTAGTCAGCGTCGAGGAAGTAATGGCTCCGGCAACCTCTGAAGTTCCCTTTATGGCGGCTTCCTTGGACGGAAGACCGTTTTCCAGGTTGCGGTATATGTTTTCCATCACCACGATCGCATTGTCGATCAGCATACCGGCTCCAAGGGCTAGACCGCCTAATGTCATGATGTTGATGCTCAGTCCGTTGAAATACATCAGGTTGAAAGTGGCAATGATAGATACCGGAATGGAAACACTTACGATCAAGGTGGTATTGATGCGGCGCAAAAAAACGTAAAGAACCAACATAGCAAGTAAAATACCCATGACCGCCGAATCTTTTACTTCTCCGATCGATGCTCCGATAAAATCCCCTTGATTGCTGATCACGTGAAATTCGTATCCTGGCATACTCTTTTGAAGCTCTTCCAGTTTGGCCGTGATGTTTTCGATGGCTTTTACCGTATTATACTTGTTTTCTTTGTAGATGCTGATGCTTAGGCTGCGTTCGCCATTATAGCGAACCAGATTTTTCGGATCTTTGTTTTTCAGTTGTATTTCTGCTACATCTTTCAGATAGACGGGCGCCTTTATGCTGTTTGCCGATTCGTTGGTTTCGGTCTGAGTGGACGGTTTCTTAAAGGCGACGATGATGTTACTGATGTCCTCGATGCTTTTGAGCAGGTTGACTCCCTTGATGGTATATTGAATGTCGTTGTTGGTGATCGTTCCTCCGGAGACGTTCCGGTTGAGGCTTTCGATTTTAGAAGCGATGGTTTCTGCAGTCAGGCCGAAGGCTTCGAGCATGTAATCGTTGGTGTTGACCTCTATGTAAGCCTCTTCCTGCCCGTTGAGTTGAATGTCCGCAACGCCGTCCAAACGAACCAGTTCACTCCGCATGTAATTCTCTGCGATTTTTCGCAGTTCGTTCATATCCTTGATTTCCTGATGACTCATGGACAGGATCATCACCGGCGTGGCGTTTGCATCATAGCGGGTAACGTTCAGGGAGGTGATTTGATCGTCCTGGGCGATCTGGGACATGCTTCGCTGTAAATCCAGAAATGCGGCGTCCATATCCTGATCCCAGCCGTATTCCACGGTGATGGTCGCTCCCCCCACCTTACTGCTGCTGCTGACGGTCTTGACACCTTCCTGGCGTGCAGCCATAGACTCGACCTTTTCGACAAATTGCTTCTCGATCTCCTCAGGCGGGCGTTCTCCCGCTTCCAATTCGATATATAAAGCAGGGTTTTTTAAATCGGGAAACAAATCCGTTCCCAATTTATTATAGGAAATTATACCCAGAAGGCATACGCCCAGCGTGATCATCAGTACGCTGACCGGATATTTAACTGCAAAATTTATTATTCCCATGATTTTCTAGTGTGTAGCATGTGGGAAGTATGAGCCGGCATAAGATAACCTATCGCTATGTTGTGCCTGATTCATATTGTCCACACAAAGATTATTTCATCACTTTCACCTTGCTCCGGTTGCGCAACCATTCGTAGCCTTTGACCACGATTTTGTCGCCGGGTTTCAGGCCTTTTTCCACTTCAATGTATTTGTCGTCGCTGATGCCGGTGTGAATTACTTTCTCCTCGGCGCTATTACGCTCTACGGTATACACCAGTTTGCCTCCCCGCCGGTTCTTGATGATGTCTTTGGGTATGGAAAGCACGGAATCTTTACGGATGGTTACGATATCCGCTTTGGCAAACATCCCGGGCCGGAGCTTCAGTTCAGGATTGTCGATAACGATATAGCCCGAAAACGTACGGGTATCTTCGTTGATGGCAGGTGATAGCTGGGTGAGTACTCCTTTGAGGGTGTCGGATTTGATGTTATAATTCGTAATATGTACGTTCTGGCCCACCTGCAGCTTAGTCAGGGCATTTTCGGGGAATTGGGTTTCCACATACATTTTGCTGTAGTCCATGATTCCGGCCACTGCCGTACCGGAGGCCACTTCTACGCCCGGGGTGAAGTAAGGCAGGCTGACGATCACTCCTTTGAAAGGAGCTTTAACGCTCATTTTATCCAGTGTGATATAGGCGTTTTCCAGGGCCAGTTTAGCGTTGATATAAGAGTTCTCCGCATTGCTGACATCCTTTTGGGTGGCACCTCCTTTTTCGAACAACACTTTTTGGCCTTCCCATTCTTTTTCGGTGATTCCGATTTGGAGCTTTTTACTTTCCAACTGAACGTTGTTTTCATATTCCTTATTTTCCAGACGTGCAATCACCGCTCCCGCTTCAACGATATCGCCCAATTGATAAGGACGTCCGGTCCTGGGATTTTTCTGAAGGTAATAGGCTCCGTTGGTTTCGGATTTCAGTTCGATGGTTTTAGAAGCTTTTGCCGTTCCCGTGGTAGTGATATATTCTTCGATGTTCCGGAGTTGTACTTCCTCTATCCATACCGGGGTTGTTGTTTCTGATACTGAATTATTTCCGCTATTGTTGCAGGAGTACAACAGCAGTCCTAAAGAAACCAGACTGATCGTCTTTAAGTAGTTGTTCATGATATTTAAATATTTACTTGTTTGCATTAAATGAGTTATTTCCCAGGCTTTACTTCAATAAGGCTGCAGGCAGATAGGTTGTGTTTTTTTCGAAATCCCAAAGGGTTTGTATCTTCAGGTTCAGGAGTTCGATTTTATAGTTGATGATTGCACCGGTATAGGCCTGCTTGGCACTGGTTAGCTGAGTTTGGTATTGTTGCAGTTCCATACCCGTTAAATTGCCGTTCCGGTATTTTTCAAGATTGATTTCATAGGTATGTTCAGCGTTTTCGATGCTTTTTTTCTTGATTTCAATCTGTCTCACCAGCGTCGGCAAGTTGCGGCAAATTTGACGTACGTCGAGGGTGATGTTCTTTTTTTCCTCATCGAAGCCGATTTGGTCCGACTCCATGGCGAGTTCGCTCGATTTCACTCTCGCTTTTTTGGCTCCCCAGTCGAAAAGCGGAATATTGAGGGAAATGCCTACCTGCTCGTTGTCTGTAGGTTTGTTGTACATATTGTTGACTTTTTCTCCCAAAGCGTCCAGACCTATCCTTGCACTGATGCTACCCTTGAATTCGTTTTCGGCCTTGGCCCTGATGATCGTGAAGACGTCTTGTTCCAGGGTGATCTGTTTTTGCCTCAGTTCCATACGTTGTTCGAGGGCATGCTTCACAGCTTCGTCGGTGTTGACGTCGACGGTGACGATCTCTGTATTGGGCAACACCATCACGTCTTCTTCCAGGGAAATGCCTAATAATATTTTGAAGTTGTCTTTCGAGTTTTCATAACTGATTTCTGCTGAGTATACCGATGATTCGCTGGTAGCCAGATTGACCTCGGCCTGATAAAGTTCTTCTTTCGCTACCAGGCCCGCTTCTACTTTATTTTTGATGATTTCGTAGTTTTGTTTTTGATTGTTGTATTCATCCCGGGCGATATTGAGGTCTTTTTGTTTTTGATAGACGTCGTAAAATTGGGAGGTCACCTGTTTTTCGATGCTCAGTTCCTGCAACGCATAGCTGATTTTTGCATTTTCCAGGGAGTATTCCAGTTCTTTCAATTGCATTTTTGTCCGGTTGTAAGTGAACAAAGGTTGTTCTATACGCAAGGAAAGATTATGGTTAAAAGAAGTGTTTTTACCTCCGGACGTTCTGTTCGAAGCGTCTTGCCAGTAAAAATCGTTTACCAGAGAAATGGTTCCATCGGTCCATTTGATAGGTTGGGTGATACCCAGCGATGCCGATGAAGTCATGTTTTCATTGGCAAACCAGTTGCTGTTGTAGCTGTCGTATTGGTTGTTACGGGTATAATTGAAAGGGCTGACATCCAGTTTGAACTGTGATTTCAGCGAAGCATCCTGGGCTTTCAGGTTAAGCTGTCGCTGTTCCAGGCTCAGTTTGCTTTGTATCAAAGACGGACTGTTCTGATAAGCTGTGTTCAGGGCTTTTTCTAAGGTCAGAATTTCCTGTGCGCCGGCGGGAGCAATTCCGAAAATGACCAAAAGGGCGACTACCAGTGTTTGTTTAGACATATTGTTTTAATTTAGCGGTTATTCTACAAAGGTGAATTTTACAGCATCGGCGATGACATAATCTCCGGATACTTTATCGGTTAAAGTGATCGTTGCTTTTCCTCGGGGCAAATAAAAATTACCCAGGGGTACCCATCCTTCGTCTTCCTGTTCCAGATCGATGGTGATGGTTTCTTTTACCTGATCGGCCTGAAGGAGATAAGTTTGATTTCTTTCTTCCCGTCGCCGATGTCCTCTTCTCATGAAATTTATATTGTTCTTAGGATTCCAAACCGATACTTCGTAATAGCCGTCATGGGGCAGCGATGCCTCCCATTCTACGGAATTGTTACCGCTGCCTTTCTGCTTATAATAGGCCGAATTGACGGTTTCGCCGTAATAAGAGTCCGAGGCGATGGCAGTCCATTTCGAGGGGATACGCCAGGGGAAGAAATTTTTATATTTTTCTTCATCGCTTTTCTGAAATAAGTCTTTCAGCTTGTGACGCGTATTGGAAGCTATCGTCCTGAATCCGCTATCTTCGTTGTCTATGATGATTTCGTTGGGATTGGGCTTAAAAATTTCAGGGTCGATGGGATAGCTTCCGGCCAGGGTATCCTCGATGGTATTTTCAATTTTTGAAAAATTGAAATTATGGGTAGTAGGTAAATTATGCGAAATGTTGGTATTTATACTCACATTGGCCGGCCTTTCGTCTACGATAATTTTTATTTCCCTGGCCTGGCGGGCCGGAACGATATAGTTTTCGGCAGTATTATCGTTTTGCATGTTTCGGCCTCCTCTACGTCCTCCTCCGGGGAATCCGCCACCCTGCATCACTGTAGCCGTGACGATAGCCGTGACGTCCGAGGGATTGTTGACCTTGAATTTGATCTGATATCGCGTTACTTCATCCACTACCACCTGGTTGGCGTCCACATCTTTGATAAAAAGAGTGGGTGAATGATTTTCGGTGTACCATCGATAGATAAAATCGTTCAGGTCGACTCCGGAATAGTCTTCAAAACTATCCTTTAGCTGACGAAAGGAAATATCTGTAAATTTATTTTCTTCAAAAAAGCCTTTCAAAAATTCATCGAATTCTTCCGGCGGCATTTGGGTATGGATATAATTCCTTAAGGCTGTACTTTTCAGTTTCAGTAATTCATAAAATATTTCCGGCTTGAGTTCGCTGTCCGATATAGCTTGCTCGAAGCTATGATCTTCCAGGTAGAGGTTCGCCCGCTGCTGGTCGTTGATGATGGCTTGCCAAAAGCGGAAATTGTTGCCGGAAGCGGACAGATTTTGCATGGTATTGATCGCGATATCCATGATCGGATAATCCTCGGATTCGATAAAGCTGGTGTGACCGAAGAACAGGGCTGCGATATTGAATTTATTGATTTCCCCGCTCCAGGAAGTTTCCCTGGACAATAAGCTTTCGAAAAAATTCCGGAAATTTTGGATGGCTAATTCCGTCTCGTCGGGAGTCCCTTGACCGTCCCGTCTCCAATTTTGGGAACGTTTTTTTTCAGCCCGGAAATCACTGGGCAGCGTAGCACCTCTTTCCGGGATAAACAATATTTCCGGCATGACATATTCGGTATAACCTTTCCAATTCCGGATATGAGTGGCGAACTGAACCGGCGTTTCCGCCAGGACAAATTTATTGAAAGGATAATCCCTTTTCTTGGCTATTTCGAGATCGTTTTTATAGTCCCGGATCACATGCGGGAGAGTATCGCTTAGAGCGGTAAAAAACTTAGAAAAATAATCATGTCCTTTGAAATATAATATTTCATAGTCGATGGAATCCACCCGCATCGATTTCCTGTCGTAGTCGGCAATGGTCAGGCTGATGCCGGGAAGTGGAGTGGTATTGGTAAAAGTGATTTTATTGTCCTTGGTGTTGCCGATACCTTGCGAAAGCACCGTTTTCCCGTCGGATTGATTCACGGTCAGGGTAAAGTCGGTAAAATTCTTTTTCAGTTTATAAGGAGCTGCCGGATTGGCAGGTGCAGCTGCTACGGGATACCACAGGCATTCTGGGGTTAGCAGGGTAAAGTCGGGTTCCAGCCAGGCATAACGGGTGCCTAGTTTATAAAAGCCTTCGCTTACGGGATTATTGAAAAGTTCCTTTTCCGGAACGTCCGTATAACAGATGGCTTCGTCTATTGTTCCGTCGTAATTCACGGTGATTACAACCTCTTCTCCTGCTGCCAGGGATTTGGAGATGAGAACGGCTTGTTTTTCCCGGGTAAAGGGTAAGGGAGTGCCTGCTGATTTTACCGAGGAGACTTGCAGGGCAGGATTGAGGTATAAAATAATTTTATCCAGGGCATGATCCTGCTTGTTCACTGCTTTCAGCATGCTTTCGCCCGCCATCTTTTTGCCCAGGGGAGTGATGTCCAATTCATGGGTCAGGATGCTGACGTTGCTTTCTCCCGCATATTGATTGTAGATTGCTATATAATCCTCCCGTTGGCGCAATAGATGATGGTAATCCATCACGTAAAGCAACCCTGCGGTGAAACCGCCCAGTAAAAAGATACTACCCAGCGAATAAACGATGGGAATTTTCCAGGGTTTGTGGGGAAGACGCTTCACCAGGGCGATAGTGAAGGTAATGAATCCGATGCCGAGCAGAAGGAAGACGATCCGTTGCAATAAGAACACCTTCAGATCGGCATGGCCGGTAACATCCGAGAAAATAGCCGGAATGTTTACACCGAAGAAATCAAAAACCCCGTACAGCGTATCGGAATAGAAAAATACGGTTCCGGTAATCCCCAGCATGACGATAAAGGTAACTGCCTGGTTTTTCAGCAGGCACATGACGGTAAAGGACAATCCCAGCACAAACAGCAGGGAAGGTAAAGAAATGGTCAGCAAATAAAAAATATAGGGGAAAGGACTGAAGGGGGATCGATTGATGGCTACATTGAAAAAAGCGGTAATGATCAGGGAGATGATATTCAATCCCAGGAACACTTTCACGATGCCCCAGGTCTTTCCGACGATATAATCGGCATTGCTCATGGGCCGTACATAAATCACTTCGGCAGTATCCAGCTTTTTGTCCCGTTTCAGGAAACTGCCGGCCAGGAAAATGACGATGACGGATTGGGCGATGTTATAAAAATAGATGCTGCAAAAAGGCATTAAGGAAGTTACTGCCACTTTGGGCCAGATGTTACCATATTGATTTAAGGAGGTTTGGTATCCTAAAATGACCACCGAAATACCTACCAATGCCAGTATGGCGAAAATACGGAAAAGCCAGCTTCTTTTCAGTAACTTCACTTCATACCGGGATATCACGTTGATGTTTTGAAAGTTCATTTTTTTCAGGTATTATTTAAACAACTCTCCTCCGATCATCTCGCTATACATATCCATTTTATCTTTCAGCAAATAGTCCATGTAATAAACATAGGCATGTTCTATGTTCGGGATGATCGGTTTTCCGCTGAAGCCTTCGAGTTCTTCCGTGACGATTTGGATATCCCAGCCTCCCTCCGAAGGAATGGTAGAAATGATGGGGTATTTTTCTTTCACTTGTTGCAATTCCAGGTCGGTGACGAAAATTTCCCAAACTTTTCCGGTAGCCAGGGCGATCATATCGTCGGGAGAGCCTTCGAATTTCAGTTCTCCTTTATTCAATAGGGCCAGCTTTTTACAGGTGCTCGAAATATCGCCTACAATATGAGTGGATAGAATGATGATCACGTCTTTATCGCTCACTTCCGATAAAATGTTCCGGAAGCGTATTCTTTCTTCGGGGTCCAAACCGGTAGTCGGTTCATCGACGATGATCACTTTGGGATTGCCGATAATCGCCTGAGCAATTCCCAGACGACGCTTCATTCCTCCGGACAAGCGGTTGGCCCAGCGGTCCCTCACTTCGTAAAGCCCCACTTTGCGCAGCATTTCGTCTACAATCTCCGATCTTTTGCGCGTACCCCTGATTCCGGCCAATCCGGCTCCATAATCCAAAAACTCCCAGGTTTTCAGCTTTTCAAAAAAACGGAAATCCTGAGGCAGGTATCCCAGAATGGAACGGATGGCTTTCCGGTCGTGCAGAATGTCATAATCGTCGAACAGAATGGTGCCCGATGAAGGATTTTGCAATAACGTCATGATTCGCATCAGGGAAGTTTTGCCGGCTCCGTTGTGACTCAACAAACCGAACATCCCGGGCTCGATTTGCAAATTCAGACAGTTGAGGGCTTTATGACCGTCCGGATAAATTTTACTCAGTTCTTTTATTTTTATATCCAAATCATATGTGAATCAGGCCAATCCTACGATTCAGAAAGACGCTCGATTATTGTGATAAAAATAACGAAAGATGTTAATTCTAGCCAATAATGCATGAATTTTATAAAATATTTATTATTACAGAATCAAAAGCTGGATGAACTATACTCTTTTTAACATCACTCCTGTCAGGTAAGACAAGAATATCGGTCGCAAGTTTATTGTAAAAGTAGTTTTAAACAAAAATTAATAGATGGATAGCTTGTTATTCTCGACCGATGAGGCGGAAAGGGTGATATCAGGAGAATATTTCGCGTATCACCCGGATGCTTTTAATATTGAAATCGATGTTCAGATGGATGCTGAAAAACAATAAAATGACATCCAGTAAAATATTGCGGGCTTGGCGGGTGAGTGGAATTTCTCCGATCTCTCCGACCTCGCAGGTGCAGATCCGGTGAATAATTCTGGCGGTGTTCGGTCCGGAAATATAAGGCGTGGAGGTTTCTGAAGCCCTGAAGCTCCCGTTGTTGATGTCGAAGACATAACCTTCCTGCCAGCTTTGTGTGTCGATTCGATAGCCTAAACGGGCCGGTAGCCGGTAGAGGAAAAATAAATTAAAATTGGCGGTATCTTCTTTCGTGGTGTTCAGATATTCGAGGGAGTGGGCGATGAATTGAAAGAGTGCTTCGTTTTTCCCTTCGTTTCTCAACAACAGATTCAGAATTTCTCCCCATAGGAGTAGGATGTTCATTTTGAAAATGTCGAAATACAGGGAGGGGAGATTGGAAATGGCCGTGCTCGAACGCAATTTATGTAAACTGCCTTGAGCATTCTCGAAGTATTCGATTTCGACAATTTGCAACAAATGAACCGGACGATGTTTTCGCTTGAAAATCGAAGACGGGGAGATAAAAGAAAGATATCCCTTCTCCAGCGAATAAACATGAATGATTTTCTGTGTATCCGAATAGTTTGTCGTTTTTAATATGATTCCTTTACAGGTTTCCACGGTGTCTTCTCTGATCTTTAACTTTCTGTTGTTCCGTTCAGGAATTCGATGAGCCGGCGGGTAGCCTCTCCCCGGTGGCTGATTTTATTTTTTTCGTCCAATGGCATTTCGGCGAAACTGAGTGCAAATCCTTCAGGCTGGAAAATCGGATCGTAGCCAAAACCGGCCTCCCCATGCTGCTCGGTGAGGATCTGTCCCTTCACTTTCCCTTCGAAAAGATGTTCTTCGCCGTTCAGTAGT